>NZ_JBFULT010000077.1:0-18575 GCF_054049755.1 Bradyrhizobium sp. P5_C11_2 | reverse complement strand
GCGCCGATATGGCGGGAGGGGGCTGATGAAGGCGAAGGTTTTCCTGAGCCTGATCCTGCTGTGCGGTGGTCTCGCCGCGCCCCCGGCGCGCGCGGACGATGCTGCGTCTGCCGTTCCTGCCGCACCCCCCGCCTGCGAATTGCCGTCCTACCTGCTCGCGACCGAGAGTCCGCTGCACAAGGTCGCCGATGCCGTGAAAGCGGGCAAACCCCTCGAAATCCTGGTCATCGGCAGCCGTTCGACCACGATTCCGGCTTCGGAGGACAGCTCCTATCCGGCGCGTATGCAGGCGATCCTGAGGGAAAGGCTGCCGCCATCAGAGGCCGTGCACGTCTCCGTAGAAATACAGAGCAAGAAAACGGCAGAGGAGGCTGCCACCACCTTCGTTAAGCTGATGGAAGCAAAAAGGCCTACTTTGGTCATCTGGCAGACCGGGACCGTGGATGCTATCCGAGCCATCGATCCCGACGATTTTCGCGGCGCCGTCACTGAAGGGGTTGCTGCGTTGCAAAATGCGGGGGCGGATGTCGTGCTGATGAACTTGCAATACAGCCCACGTACCGAAACCATGATCTCCGTGCCGCCCTATCTCGACAATATGCGGGTGGTGGCCCAGGAGCATGACGTCCCGTTGTTCGATCGTTTCGCGATCATGCGGCAATGGAATGATCAGGGTCAGTTCGACCTGTTCAGCCCCTCCCGCGGTCCTGAACTGGCGAAACAGGTCCATGATTGCCTTGGCCGGGCGTTGGCACAGTTCGTGATGGATGCTGCACATCTGGGACCGGCCCAGCAGCAAAATTGAGGTCTAGCGTTAATGAGTTCTCTCCGCCCTTTTTGCCTGACGGCATGGTTGGCCGCGCCCGCAGCGGCGGCGCTGCTGTTGCTGACGCCGGCTTCGCTGGCACCTGCGCGAGCACAGGCTGCGCAGGCAACCCCTGCTCCGCAGCAGACGGCTAATCCGGCTCCCGCATCGCCGTCCCAGACCACTGTCGCTGCCACCCACCCGCCAGCCGAGCAGCGCGGCATCACCGGGCGCGCCATCGACAAGGTGAAGCAGGTGGCAAAATCGGCCGGTGACATTTTCAGCCGCGTGCCTTGCCTGGCCGCGAAGGGCGGCTCGAAGACGATGGGCTCGCTGCCGCATGTCGCGGGCAAGCTCGTCGCCGGCAAGCCGGTCGTGATCGTCGCGTTCGGCTCATCCTCGACCGCCGGCTATGGCGCAAGCTCGCCCGATTTCAACTATCCGAACCGTCTCGCCGCGCAGCTTCGCCGGCAATATCCGACCGCCAGCATCACCGTCATCAATGCCGGCGTCGGCGGCGAGGATGCGCCCGAGATGATGAAGCGTCTCCAGACGGAGGTGATCGACGTCCACCCGGATCTCGTGATCTGGCAGGTCGGCACCAACGCGGTGCTACGCAATCTCGATCCCGGTGACACCGCCAAGATGGTCGAGGACGGCATCTCCCGCATCCAGGCCGCCGGCGGCGCCGATATCGTGCTGGTCGATCCGCAATATTCGCCGGCGGTCAACCAGCGCGCCGAGAGCGCCGGCAAGATGGTGAAGCTGCTCGGCAAGGTCGCCGAGCTCCGTCACGTCGGCATCTTCCCGCGCTTCGAGGTGATGCGCGACTGGCACGAGACGCAGGCCATCCCGGTGGAGAGCTTCGTCATTGCCGACGGCCTGCACATGAACGACTGGGGCTACGCCTGCTTCGCCCAGCTCTTGGGTGACGACATCATCCGCTCCGTCGGCCAGATCAAGCTCGGCGTGAACGTGCCCGGGGATGTGCGGACGTACCGGCCGATGTAGGCATCGGTGCCGTAGGGTGGGTTAGGCGAAGCCGTAACCCACCATGCATCAACGATTGCGGAACGAAGTTGGTGGGTTACGCCGAGCAGATGCGCTTCGCGCATCTGCAGGGCTAACCCACCCTACGAGTGCGAGTGCTTGGCTCGCCTCACGCCTTCTCCAGCGCCGCCGTCAGATCCTCGATCAGATCATCCGGATGCTCGAGCCCCGCCGAGAAGCGAATAAAGCCCTCGCTGATCCCGAGCGCGGCGCGGTCTTCCGGCTTCAGGCGCTGATGCGTGGTGGTGGCCGGATGCGTCACCAGGCTCTTGGCGTCGCCGAGATTGTTCGAGATCTTCGCAAGCTTGAGCTCGTTGAGCACGCGGAATGCCGCCTGCTTGCCGCCCTTGACCTCGAAGCCGACCAGCGTCGAGCCGCCGCGCATCTGCTTCTTCACCAGCGCCGCCTGCGGATGATCGGCGCGGCCGGGATAGATCAGCCGTGAAATCTTCGGATGGCTCGCCAGCACCTCGGCGACGCGCCCCGCCGTCTCGGTCTGCGCGCGCACGCGCACGCCCAGCGTCTCCAGGCCCTTGAGCAGGACCCAGGCGTTGAACGGCGAGATCGACGGGCCGGTCTGGCGCATGAAATTATGCAGGTGCTCGGCGATGAAGGCTTCCGAGGACAGGATGATGCCGCCGAGACAACGGCCCTGGCCGTCGATGTGCTTGGTCGCGGAATAGACCACGACGTCGGCCCCGAGCGCGAGCGGGCTCTGCCAGATCGGCGTCGCGAACACGTTGTCGACGACGAGCCGCGCGCCGCCGCTGTGCGCGATCTCGGCGATGCCGGGGATGTCGAGCACGTCGAGCGTCGGATTGGTCGGGCTCTCCAGGAAGAACGTCTTGGTGTTCGGCCTCAAGGCGCGCTGCCACTGGTCGAGATCGGAGCCGTCGACCAGCGTGGTCTCGATGCCGTAGCGCGGCAACAGATCCTGAATGACGTAGAGACACGAGCCGAACAGCGCGCGCGAGGCGACCACGTGATCGCCGGACTTCAGCGGCGCCAGGATCGCGGTCGTCACTGCGGCCATGCCAGTCGCGGCCGAGCGGGCCGCTTCGGCGCCTTCGAGCTCGATCATGCGGCGCTCGAACATCGAGATCGTCGGGTTCGAGTAGCGCGAATAGATGAAGCCGGGATCCTCGCCCTTGAACCGCGCCTCGCACTCCTCGGCGCTGTTGTAGACATAGCCCTGGGTCAGGAACAGCGCCTCCGACGTCTCGCCAAATTGCGAGCGCAGGGTGCCGGAATGGACCAGCCGGGTTTCGGGACGGTAGTGTGCGGCGGACGCCGGGGACTTCGACATATGACCTCTCCAACGTGACCATTCTGGAAAATGGTCACAAAAAAAACCGGCCTGGATATTTCCACTGGCCGGGATCACAGAGGTCCCCGGCCTGTTTAGCGACTTATTTAACGTGGCTGCAAGCCGGCCGGCTCAAATCACCACGGGATAAGTCATGCTCATATTCCGCAATGCCCTTTTCGTCAAGGCGTCCATCGGATAGCCGTAAAAGACTGTATTTTCCGCATGTCCGGATACATTTGCCCCCTGACGAGGACCCCCGTTTGACGTTCACGGTCGCAGCCGACGCCAATGGTATCCTGCCCGACCGCATGATCGCGGCGATGGCGGAAGCAGGCCTCATCCTGCCCGCCTACGATTTCGTCGAAAGCCAGATCCAGCCGGCGAGCCTCGACCTTCGCCTCGGCGACATCGCCTATCGCGTGCGCGCAAGCTTCCTGCCCGGTCCCGGCGCCACCGTCGCCGAGCGCATCGACGAGTTGAAGCTGCACGAGTTCAGCCTCGCCGACGGCGCCGTGCTTGAGACCAACTGCGTCTACATCGTGCCGCTGCTCGAAAGCCTGGCGCTGCCGCCGGAGATCGTGGCGGCGGCGAACCCGAAGAGCTCCACCGGCCGGCTCGACGTCTTCACCCGCGTGATCGCCGACGGCACCCGCCGCTTCGACATGATCGGCGCCGGCTATCACGGTCCGCTCTACGCCGAGATCAGCCCGAAGACGTTTCCGGTGCTGGTGCGCGAGGGCTCGCGCCTCTCCCAAGTGCGCTTCCGCACCGGTGACGCCATCCTCAACGCCGACGAGCTCGACGCGCTGCATGCCGCTGAGCGCCTCGTCGACATCGACGATGCCGATCTCTCGGGCGGCGTCGCCGTCTCCGTCGATCTCTCCGGCGAGAAAGCCAACGGCTTCGTCGGCTACCGCGCCAAGCGCCACACCGGTGTGGTCGACGTCGATCGCCGCGCAGGCTATTCGGTCGAGGATTTCTGGGAGCCGATGTCTGCGCGCCCCGACGGCAGCCTGATCCTCGATCCCGGCGAGTTCTATATCCTCGCCTCCAAGGAAGCCGYGCAGGTGCCGCCCGATTTCGCCGCGGAGATGGTGCCGTTCGATCCGCTGGTCGGCGAATTCCGCGTGCATTATGCCGGCTTCTTCGATCCCGGCTTCGGCTATGCCGGCGCCGGCGGGCAGGGCTCCCGCGCCGTGCTGGAGGTGCGCTCGCGCGAAGTGCCCTTCATCCTCGAGCACGGCCAGATCGTCGGCCGCCTCGTCTACGAAAAGATGCTGGCACGCCCCGACGCCATGTACGGCCAGCGCATCGGCTCCAACTACCAGGCGCAGGGGTTGAAGCTCTCCAAGCATTTCCGGGTGTAGCAATATTCCGTAAGCCCGGATGAGCGCAGCGACATCCGGGAACAGTGCTCCCGCATATCGCTTCGCTCATGCGGGCTCCGATGCAAGCAAATTTTCACCGGTGTCATGCTCCGCGAAGGCGGGGAAGCCAGTACGCCGCGGCCCATCGATTCAATCACGACCGTCTCTGGAATACTGGATCGCCCGCCCCAGTGCGCAATTGCGCACAAGGCGGGCGATGACAGCGAGTGTGTGTCCGGTTGCGCCGCTTCATCGGCGATGACACACTCCTGCAAAACAACAAGCCGGGAGCGAACGATGAGCGCCGCAGCGGATACCGCGCAGCAGCAAGCCCAATGGACACGCTGGCGCGCGGTCGCCGATCTCTATCACGCTTATTTCACCGGCCTCATCCTCACCGTCGTCACGCGGCGCGGCACGGCTGATGCCGCCGAGTTCGTGTTCCGCGTGTTCCGCCGCCAGCAGCAGGAACGCTTCCTGCCCGGGCTCGAGAAGCTCGGATTGCGCCATCTGCCGCCGGCGGTCGCCGCCGCGCAATATCACTATCTCTCGAACTGGATCGGCGGCGTGCATGTCGAATACATGTACGAGAGCGACGCCAAGGCCTGGATCCGCTATCCGCCGCCGCGCTGGATCTGGAAGGGCACCGCGATCTGCGGCGTGCCGGGCGAGGTCTCACGCGCGATGCTGCGCGGCTGGCACGCCAACAACGGCGTCGCGCTCGGCGATCTCAGGCTCGGCTTCGTCTGCACCAAGCAGAGCGTCGATGGCCAGGACGGGCTCGAGGGCTATTACCACCAGTACGACCACCCGCTCGAGCTCGACCAGCGCCTGGTGTTCGCGCGCCATCTCGAAGCGCCGCTGTTCGATGCGAAGGCCGCGCCGGCATTGCCGGTCGCAAGCTGGCCAAAGCCGCGGCTCGAAAAAGCCTATCGCAACTACGCGATGGAATATGTGCGCACGGCCGCGCCGGTGATGGTGCAGCTGTTCGGGCCGGAGGATGCCGGCTATCTCCTTCACCTCACCGGCAAGCTGATCGGCATGCAATATTTCGACGAGGTCGCGGCGGCGCTGTCGATGAGCCGCGGCGGCGCGAGCGAATTCGCAGCGTTCCTCAACGCGCTGCTCGCCACGCAGGACGATGCTGCCGAGACGGCGACGTCCGAAGGCGCGTTCGAAATCCGCCAGCAGAGCTGGAAGCTGATGGACGATGTCGCCGACTATCACCGCGCCTGCGCCAAGGTGCTGGAAGGATTGTTCGAAGGTCTCGCTGCGGGCTGCGGCCGGCATATCGGCGTGCATATGCGGCCTGCCGCGGGCGGCCGTCCGCCGCTGGTCTGGACGATCGGTTGAACAGATGTCGCCGCACTTCGCCTCTCCCCGCGTGCGGGGAGAGGCCGGATTGCATCGAAGATGCAATCCGGGTGAGGGGGACTCTCCGCGAGTCCAGCTCTCACCGTTTTCGCGGACGCAGCCCCTCACCCCAAGACCGCAATTCCACGGGCTGAAATGCGCTGCCGCAGGGCACGCTTGCATCAGGCGCAGGAGGAATCGGCAATTGTCGTGCTAACAAGCGTCGCACCGCGCGTTCTGCGCGAATGAATCGATTGGCACACCAAGTGATTGCCGCGCCGCGAATGGCGCTCGTGCCCGGGAGAGGAAATGTCCGACATCGCCGAAATCCCGGTCGATGAACAAGAGCGACCGCTGCCGCCGCTCCCGCAGCCGGTGCGAAGTGCGCTGACCGACGGCCCGATCCTGCGCACGCTGCTCGGCCTTGCCTGGCCCAATGTCGTCGCGCTGTCGGCCGGCACCTGCACGGTGATCGCGGAGACCTCCTATATCGGCCGGCTCGGCGTCGAGGCATTGGCCGCGATGGCGCTGGTGTTTCCGACCGTGATCCTGACCATGACGATGTCCGGCGGCGCCATGGGCGGCGCGGTGGCCTCCGCCATTGCGCGTGCACTCGGCGCCGGCGATCGCGAGCGCGCCAGCACGCTCGCCGCGCATGCGCTCCTGATCGGCATCACCTTCGGCCTCGTCTTCATGCTGGGCATGCTGATTTACGGGCCCAAAGTGCTCGAAATGCTCGGCGGCCGCGGCGATGTGCTGACGCATGCGATCGCCTACACGCAGGTGTTCTTCGGTGGCGCCGTGCTGCCCTGGCTGCTCAACACCATGGCCGGCGTCCTGCGCGGCACCGGCAACATGAAGCTGCCGTCGTTCCTGATTCTCAATTCGGCGGCCTGGCAGATCGTGCTCGGCGGCACGCTGGGCCTCGGACTCGGACCGGTGCCGCAGTTCGGCATGCGCGGCGTCGCGGCCGGCGCGCTGATCGCCTATTGCATGAACATCGCCATCATGGGCTGGTACCTGTTCTCGGGTCGCGCCCGCGTCGTCCCGAAGCTGCGCGGCCTGCGCATCCAATGGGCGATGTTCTTTGACATCCTGAAGGTCGGCGCCATCGCATGCTTCTCGCCGCTGCAATCGGTGCTGACGATCTCGATCTTCACCCACATGCTGGCGAAGTTCGGCACCGCGATCCTTGCCGGCTACGGCATCGGCGCGCGGCTGGAATTCCTGCTGACCTCGATCGCGTTCTCGTTCGGCATCGCCTCGGTGCCGATGGTCGGCATGGCGGTCGGCGCCGGCCGCATCGCACGCGCCCGCCGCATCGCCTGGATCGCGGGTGCGAGCGCCTTCGTCGCCGTCGGCGCGCCAGCCTGCCTGGTCGCGATCTTCCCCGATCTCTGGGTCAACATTTTCACCGACAGCGCAACGGTGCGTGCCACCAGCCACCAATATCTGTCGACGGTGGCGCCGTTCTACGCCTTCATCGGCCTCGCCTCGACGATGTATTTCTCCTCGCAGGGCGCGGCCAAGGTGATCGGGCCGGTGCTGGCGCAGACCGCGCGGCTCATCTACATCTCGGCGATCGGCTGGTGGCTGTCGACGCATGAGGCCACGGCGCAGAGCTTCTTCTGGCTTGCCGCAAGCTCGATGGTCGTGCTCGGCCTGCTCTCAAGCGCCAGCGTGGTGCTGACGCGCTGGGCTCCGCGCGAGAACAAGCCGGCGATCCGGCCGGCTCTGTCGGCCGCGGCGGATTAGGCGCAGCTGCCGGATTTTTGTTTCGAAATATTTCCATCGGCTGCCTAGCAATACAGGGTAACCACGGCTGCCTTGGCCGAAGGCTCCGCGCCAGCTCCTGGGGACAATTTTGCTGCGAGTCCACCAGAAGCACGGAAAGGCACCATGACCTCGATTTCGGCGCTCTCCTCGCACCATCACCACGCATCGCCGTTGAAACGACTCCAAGACGAACTGCAAACGGAAGTCAGCTCCGGCGCGGTCAGTTCGTCCGATCAGTCGGCGCTGTCGGCAGCGCTCAGCGATATCGACTCCGCCTTGCAATCAAGCAGCGCGAGCGATCAATCCAGCGGATCATCGACTGACGCTTTCAAGTCCAAGATCGACGATCTCATCCAGAAGGAAGTTTCGGACGGCAAGCTGACCGACCAGCAGGCCACCGAGCTGCAAGGTATCTTCAAGTCGGCGTTCTCCCAGGGGCCGGGTGGCGCAGGTGGACCGGAAGGAGCAGGCGGACCGCCGCCCGGCGGGCCTCCTCCCGCCAACGCCACGGACAGTTCGTCAAGCGGCAACTCGGTGGTGGACATGCTTCAGCAATTCCTCGATTCGCTGAAGAGCCTGCTCACGGATTCGACCTCGTCCAGCACGACGGGATCGAGCGACACGACGAGTGCAGGCGATTCTTCTTCGACCACCACCGCCACAGACAGTTCGTCGAGCGGCGAGTCGGCGACGGACCTGCTTGAGCAATTCCTTCAGTCGCTGAAGAATTCGCTCACGGATCCGACCTACAGCGCGACGCGAGCCAGCGACGCGACGAATGCACGCGACCCCTCGCTGTCCGGCGTCCTTATCAACGATCGGATCTGATACCGGCGGCGCCCCATCCGCCGGCCCGGCGCAACCATCCTTCGTCCCCCGCGACGGGTGGTTGCGTCGTTGCCAGCGTTGCCACGCAGCGGCGATACGCCGACCGGCCTTAGCGATGGCGGTGGCGGCGATGGCCGCCACCGCCGCCGACATTGGCGAGCCGCATCAATTGCGGGATCATCGCCATCATGTCGCTGCCGCCGGAGCCACCCAGCATGCCCATGATGTCGCCGCCGCCGATACCGGTGGGCACATAGCCGCCCCCGCCGATCGGCGTGTAGCCGCCATAATTCGGCGCGCCGAACCCGCCGCCGAAATTGCCGCCGGCGAGGCCACCAAGACCGCCGCCGCCGTTCTCCATCATGCGGCTCATCATCGGGCCCATGGTCTGCATCAGCATGGCGAAGCGGCGCTTGCCCATCTTCGCCTTCATCATCTCCAGCATCGGCGCCATCTGGGTCATCATGTCTTCGCCGCCGGCACCACCGCCACCGCCGAAGCTCGCGAACTGCGCCTTTGCCGGCGTGCTCGCGACGGAAAACAGCAGCAGCACGGCGGCCGCCTGGCAGATCACCTTGTCCGCACCTCTCATGGCATGCTCCTCGCGTGCGTGGTTCCACCGGGAGAGCGGAGCCAACCGGACGCACGCCGCCATGGTTACGGCCGGCGCGGGCAGGGCTCTGTGAGAAAGATCACGCAGCCGCAGGCGGGAACGCCTTGTGCATGGCGATCACGGCCTCCCTGGTCTGCCCCTGGACGTAAGCTGCGAGCTCGTTCGGCAGCATGTCGATGGTCCAGAGCAGGCGGCTTTTGCCATCGCCGTCGGCGATCACCTGCACCGCGGCGCTGTAGTGCTTCAGCCGCTCGTTGTTGATGGCATAGACCAGGCGCTGCCGGGCATCGTTGCAATCGACCAGCACCTCGCGCGCCACCGAGCCGTTGGCGAAGGTGACGATGCGCGCATCGCCGTCGAGCGTGCAGGCGGTGACGAAACCCGGCACCAGCCGTTGGTGCAGGGCGCCGAAATCGCGCACCGCGTCCCAGACGTCGCGGGCAGGGGCGGAAAGGGGGATGTCGTTGTGGATGGAGGCCATGAAGGTGTCCTTGATTGTGATAGTGAGTAGGGTGGGCAAAGGCGCGAAGCGCCGTGCCCACCATTGATCCAGATTGTCGCGTGCAATTGGTGGGCACGCTGCGCTTTGCCCACCCTACGAGTTCTCACCTGTCGCCAGAGCTCACGCGCAAACCGCCTCGACATTGTTGCCGTCCGGATCGATCAAAAACGCCGCGTAATAGGTCGGGCTGTAATCCTTGCGCGGGCCGGCGCCGCCATTGTCGCGGCCGCCGCTCTTCAATCCTTCGCTGTGGAACGCCTTGACCGCGTCATGGTCCTTGGCACGGAAGGCGATATGGGCGCCGTCGGCCTTGCGGCCCTTGTTGAGATGCAGCCAGAGCGCCGGCTCGCCCTTCGGTCCGAAGCCGGCATAGCCGTCGCCGCTCGAGCACAGGACGCAGCCGAGCGGCGCCAGCACCGCGGTGTAGAAGCGCGTGGCGGCGTCGAGGTCGGCAACGCGCAGGCCGATGTGGTCATACATGTTCGTCTCCATTGCAAAGCGCGCCGCAACTGGCGCGTGCCGGAGACGAATCTAGTCAGTTGAGGGCAACCCGCTCTTGGAGAATCTTGCGCTCGCCCCTCGAGGCCTGGCGGAACTTGGTCGGCGACACGCCCGCGGCGCGGTGGAAGGTGCGGACGAAATTGGAGAGGTCGCCGAAGCCGACGTCATAGGCGACGTTGGTGACCGCGATGTCATCATCTGTCAGCAGGCGGGCGGCGTGCCGCAGCCGCGAGCGCACCAGATATTGATGCGGGGTGACGCCGAGCACGGCCGAGAACAGCCGCAGGAAATGGAACGGGCTGAGTCCTGCCTGCTTTGCTGCCTGTTCGAGGTCGACCTCGGCATGCGAGTTGGCGTCGATCCACAGCGCGGCCTCGACCGCGCGGCGGCGGTCGCGTGCGGTTGGTGTGGCCGGCTTGCGCGCCTTGCCCGAGACGACGTCGACGAAGCGCCCCGCTAGGATCTGACCGACCTCGTCGAGACCGAGGTCGCAATTGCCATCTGCCGCCGTCTGCGCGAGCTCRCCCAGCACCATCAGCTCGGGCAGCGGCGGTGTCGCGCCGATCCGCCAGATCTCGCGCCGCCCCCCGAGGGCCTCGACCAGGTCCTCGCTGAAGAAGAAGCCCAGGCAGACGTCGCCGCTGACATGCTCATGCGTGCAGGTGTATTCTTCGCCGGGGGCGCCGACCAGCATCGAGCCCGCCACCAGCTCGAAGGAGCCGGCGCGGCAACGGCAGCCAAAACTGCCCGAACGGACATAGGCGATGGAATGGCCGGTGCGGCACTCCGCAAACGGCGTGTCGTCCGGCCCCGCATCGCAGCGAAACTCGGAGACGGTCATCGATCGTGTCGAGAGCAGCGTGGTCGCGTCCATGCCGCCTTATCTAGGCATGATCCGGACAAGTGTGTAGCGGTTGTCCGACAAGATCATGCCCAAAAGACAAAGCTAAGGCGCGAGCAGGATCGCGCCTTAGCCGGGCGCGCGGGGCGGAGCAACGGGCAGCAGCACCTCGAACAGCGTCTTGCTGGCGATCGGGTGGGCGCCCTCCAGCGCCAGCAGCCGCCGCTTGGAGATCACCCCGCCGTAAGGCGAGGGCCGGTCGGCGTAATTGCCGGCCTCCAGCACCCGGTGGCAGGGCACGATCAGCATGTAGGGATTTCTGGAGATCGCCTGCGCCACCGAATGGGCGGCGCCGGAGGCGCCGAGCGCCCTGGCGATCTCGTGATAGGTGCGCGTCTCCCCGCGCGGGATGGTGCAGGTGTACTCGTAGACCCGCCGGTTGAAGCCGGGCACGCCGCGGGCATCCAGGCTGACCTCGGAAAAATCGGGGTCGCTGCCCTGCAGCAGGCCCACGATGCCCTCGATCGCAAGCTCGGCATTCAGCGGAGGCTGCTGCTCGCGCGCCTCGGGATGGACCGCGAAAATCCGGCGGCGGGTGTCAATCTCCCGCGCCTCCGGCAATTGCACGGCGACCACGCCGGTGCTGCTCCAGATGATGCCGCAGCGCCCGATCGCCGTGTTGAATATCGCGTAGCCACGCCCCACCATGCACACGCCCCACTCAGTGCACGTCTCTCCCCAGACACGCGATCATAACACCGCCACAATCCGGCGCACCTGGAATCTTACCAGGCCGTTAACAACCGTCAGGCCGGGCGCGCCAAACCGCTTGGCGAGAGGCGCCGTCTCGGCTAATCAGGATGGGCGCAAAGCGCATAAGCGGGCGTAGTTCAATGGTAGAACGGCAGCTTCCCAAGCTGCATACGAGGGTTCGATTCCCTTCGCCCGCTCCATCCATGGTTCGCGCGAAGGCGCTTCGCAGGATTTCCATTCTTCGGCAACGCGATGCAGGATGCCCTTCGAAGCTTTAGCGGAGAAAGGTGCTAACCTGGCAGGCTTCGCAGAAACTCCACGATCGCTGTGTTCACCTCCGTTGGCCGCTCCTGCTGCGTCCAGTGGCCACAGCCGGGCAGCATCATGATCTCGCGCAGTTGCGGCACAAATTGCTTCATGTTGGCGAGGTGCTCGGCGGCGCCGGGGAAGGCGATGACCATGTCGTGGTCGCCGGCAATGAAGAGCGAGGGCACCACCACCTTCACGCCCTCGAAGGCCCCCATCAGCTCCCAGTTGCGATCGATGTTGCGGTAGTAGTTGAGCGGCCCGCGAAACCCGCTGCGGGCAAATTCGGCGCCGTAATAGTCGAGGTCGGCGGGGCTCAGCCACGACGGCAGCGGCACCTGCACCTTCGGCAACATGCCGTCCTTGCGCGAGACCATGCCGACGCCGACGGTTCTGCCGGCGCGCTCGGCGTTGGCGCGGATTGCCGCCGCTCCTTCGCCGGAACCGCCAAAGAGCATGGCGCCCAGCGTTGCGCGCGGATCCCGTTCGAACTCGGCTTCGGCGACCCCCGGCTCCTGGAAGTACAGCTGGTAGAACTGCGCATCCGCCGTCTGCGGCATGACACTCGTCGGCCGCACGGGGCTCCGCGGCCGATAGGGCACGCTCAGGATCGCCGCGGCGCGGAAGCGATCGGGCCGCAGGCGCGCCGTGTGCCAGGCGATCGTCGCGCCCCAGTCATGCCCGACGATGACGGCGTCCTTCGCCTCGTAGGCGTCGAGCACGCCGACGAGATCGCCGACCATGTGGAGGATCGTGTACTGGTCGATCGCCTCGGGCCTGTCGCTCTTGCCGTAGCCGCGCATGTCGGGCGCGACCGCGTGGTAGCCGGCCGCCGCCAGCGCCTCGAGCTGGTGCCGCCAGGAGTACCAGCCTTCCGGAAAGCCGTGGCAGAGCAGCACCATTGGCCCCTTGCCCTGCTCGGCGACGTTGAGGCTGATGCCGTTGGTCTTGATCGTCCGTTGCGTCGGCTCGCCCATCTCGTCGCCTCCGGATCATTTGTGGTTGGGGCGCATCCTAATCGACCCTACGAGCTTTGCGAAGATTCTAATATATTGGACTGCCGCTCGCGGCGTTCGCCTCCGTCCGCGCTAAGCTCCCCCCGCCCTGATGGGTGCGGTCCTCGTGTCGGGCATTGTTCGGATGACAACCATGGACCAGCAGAAACTCGACCGCGCGATCGGTCGTCGCTTGAAGACGTTGAGGACGCAGGCGGGCATGACGTTGAACGAACTCGCAACGCGCTCCGGTGTCAGCCGGGCCATGATCGGGCGGGTGGAGCGGGCGCAGAGCAGTGCGACGGCCGCGCTGCTCAACAAGCTCTGCGCGGCGCTCGATGTCACCCTCAGCGACGTCGTCGCGCTCGCGGAGAAGCCCCCGGAGCGGCTGATGCGGCTTGCCGACCAGCCGCATTGGCGTGATCCCGACAGCGGCTACCGGCGACGTCATGCCTCGCCGCCGGATGCGGCAAGCGGCATCGAGATCATCGTCGTCGACCTGCCGGCCGGCGCGCGCGTCTCCTACAGCCCCTGGGGCCGCAACGCCTTCACCCAGCAGCTGCTGATGCTGGAGGGGGCGGTCTGCGTGCATATCGACGCCAAGTCGGTGCGCTTGCGTGATGGAGATTGTCTCGATTTCGACGTGATGCGTGCGGTGACCTTCGAGAACGAAACCAAACAGGATGCGCGCTACGTCATCATCACGCGGCGCGGCGCCTCTTACGGGAAAATGTGATGCCGCTGATCGTGCGGGACGCCACGCTGGAGGATGCCGCCGATATCCTCGCCATCTACAATCACGCCGCGCTCAACACCACGGCGGTCTGGACCGACGGCGCGGTCGATCTCGCTTCGCGGCGCGAATGGATCGGCGCAAGGCGGGACGCCGGCTATCCCGTTCTGGTCGCCATGAAGGGCAGGGATGTGGTCGGCTTCGCGTCCTTCGGCGATTTCCGTCCCTGGCCCGGCTATCGCCACACCGTCGAGAATTCCGTCTATGTCGACGAGCGGCATCATCGCGCGGGCATCGGCCGCAGCCTGATGGTTGCGCTGATCGAGCGTGCCACGGCGTTGAACAAGCACACCATGGTCGCCGCGATCGAGGCCTCGAATTCCGCCTCGATCGCGCTGCACGCCTCGTTCGGCTTTGCCGAGGTTGGCCGCATGCCTGAGGTCGGCTGCAAGTTCGGCCGCTGGCTCGATATGGTCCTCATGCAGATGCGGCTTTCAAGCGGCGTGAGGCCGTGACGATGCAGATCCGTACCGGCGACACTTTTGATCCCCGCGTCATCGCGCTGCTCGACCATCACGTCACCGCGGCGCGGGCACAGACCGCACCGGGCAGCGCGCATGCGCTCGATCTTGCCGGCCTTCGCGCAGCCGATATCGCGTTCTGGACCGGCTGGGACGGCGACACGCTGGTCGCCACCGGCGCACTGAAGACGATTTCGCCTGATCATGGCGAGGTGAAATCGATGCACACGCTCCAGACCACGCGGCGGCGCGGCTTTGGCGGCGAGATGCTCCGCCACATCATCGCCGAAGGCCGTGTGCGCGGCATGTCGCGCCTCAGCCTCGAAACCGGTTCGTGGGACTATTTCAAGCCGGCGCACGCGCTGTACCGGGCGCACGGCTTCGTCGCCTGCGGCCCGCTCGAGGGCTATGTCGTGGATCCCAACAGCCTGTTCCTCACGCTCGATCTGAGTGGTCGCTAAACCCTCCGGCCAACTGCCGCAGTGCAACCGTGGGCCGAAAATTCTCTCGTGTCCCTCAAAATGAGTTGCGTACCTCAAAACACCTCTGCTAGCCTTCAGCCATGGCCGATACGCTTACCGCCGCGGCGCTGACGCTGAAGGACATCGCCCGCCAGGCGGGCGTCAGCCTCGCCACGGTCGACCGCGTCCTGCATAACCGCCCGGGCGTGCGGCCGGACACGGTCCGGCGGGTCAAGGAGGCGATCGAGCGCAACGCCTTCCAGCCGCACGTGGCCGCCGCCGAGCTCGCCCGCGGCCGCGCCCGCCGCTTCGCCTTCGTGATGCCGTCGGGGCCGAACCCGTTCATGCAGCAGATCGAGGCCTATCTCGGCGAGATGACGGCCTGGCTCTCGGCGCGCCGCATCGGCGTCGAGATGGTCGTAACCGACGTGTTCGATCCGGCCGTGCTCGCGAATTCGCTGGAGGCGCTGTCGGGAGACTATGACGGCGTCGCGGTGGTCGCGCTCGACCATCCGGGCGTCCGGGCCGCGATCAACGATCTCGTCGATGCCGGCACCAAGGTGGTGACGCTGGTCTCGGACGTGCCGTCGTCGCGCCGGCACCATTATGTCGGCATCGACAATATCGCCGCCGGCCGCACCGCCGGCGCGCTGGTCGGGCGGCTGGCCGGCCAAAGGTCCGGTAAGGTCGCGATCGTCGCCGGCTCGCAGGGCCTGCGCGACCATGCCGAGCGCATTTTCGGCTTCAACCAGGTGATGGCGTCGGAGTTTCCGGAGCTCAGCGTGCTGCCGGTGCTGGAAGGGCGCGACGAGGACGACCGCTCGGAGCATCTGCTGGCGCGGTTGTTCGGCAGGCATGCTGACATTGTCGGCCTTTATAACGTCGGCGCCGGCACGCAGGGCGTGGCCAAGGCGTTAAGCGATGCGGGCCGCGACAAGCAGGTGGTGTTCGTCGGGCACGACGTCACGGTGCTGACGCGCCGGCTGTTGTTGCAGGGTGTGATGGATGCGGCGATCTCGCAGAACCCGGGACATGAGGCGCGCGCCGCCGTGCGCGTGCTGCTTGCGCTCGCTCGCGGCGAGCCCATCCTGCACGAACAGGAGAAGATCAGGATCGACATCGTGATGCGGGACAATCTGCCTTAGCGGCAGCGGATTTCGAACGGCCCGTTGCGGGCAAGGCGACGCAAGATCGCACACGGYGACAGGCGAAAGGGAGGACGGCGTGTATCTCGGATTGGACATCGGCACGTCCGGTGTGAAGGCGGTGCTCGTGAGCGAAGCCGGCGCGATCGTCGCGACGGCGGCGCGCGAGCTTGCGCTGTCGCATCCGGCGCCGCTGTGGTCCGAGCAGGATCCCGACGCCTGGGTCGACGCGGCCATCGGCGCGGTCGACGATCTCGCAGCCCATCATGCGCTCGCGGTCGCCGCGGTGCGCGGCATCGGGCTATCAGGCCAGATGCATGGCGCAACCTTGCTCGGCGCGGATGGACGGCCGCTGCGGCCCGCGATCCTCTGGAACGACGGCCGGTCGCATGCCGAATGCATCGAGCTCGAGCGGCGCTGCCCGTCGCTGCACGCCATCGCCGGCAATCTGGCGATGCCCGGCTTCACCGCGCCAAAGCTGCTCTGGGTCGCCCGCCACGAGCCCGGCATCTTCGAACGCGTGGCAAAAGTGCTGCTGCCGAAGGCCTATGTCCGCTACCGCCTGACCGGCGAGATGGTCGAGGACATGTCGGATGCCGCCGGCACGCTGTGGCTCGACGTCGGCCAGCGCCGCTGGTCGGCGCTGCTGCTACAGGCCACCGGGCTCGATCTGCATCAGATGCCGCGGCTCGTCGAAGGCAGCGAGGCCTGCGCGGTGCTTGCGCCGGAATTCGCGCAGCGCTGGGGCATGGCGAAAGATGTCGTTTTTGCCGGCGGCGCGGGCGATAACGCCGCGAGCGCCATCGGGCTTGGCGCGATCGCGCCCGGCGATGCCTTCCTGTCGCTGGGCACGTCCGGCGTGGTGTTTCGCGTCACCGATCGGTTCGCGCCGGCGCCGGCCTCGGCCGTGCACGCCTTCTGCCACGCGCTGCCCGGCCTCTGGCACCAGATGGGCGTGATGCTGTCGGCGGCGGCCTCGCTCGCCTGGCTCGCGAGCGTGATGGAGACGCCGGCCGCGGCGCTGCTGGCGCCGCTCGGCGAGCGCGTCGATGGACCCGGTCCCGTCAAGTTCCTGCCCTATCTCGACGGCGAGCGCACGCCGCACAACGATGCTGCCGCCAGCGGCGCCTTCGTCGGCTTGCGGGCTGCGACCGGGCGCGCGCAGTTGGTTCAGGCCGTGCTCGAAGGCGTCGCCTTCGCCGCGCGCGACAATCTGGCGGCGCTGAGCGCGGCGAGCGGCTCGATCGCCGAGCTCGATCTCGTCGGTGGCGGCTCGCGCTCGCCGCTCTGGGCCCAGATCTGCGCCGWTGTGCTCGGCATTCCCGTCCACCGCGTCGAGGAGGGCGAGGTCGGGGCGGCGCTCGGCGCCGCGCGGCTCGGCCGCATMGCCGCCACCGGCGAGCACCCGGCACAGGTCTGCACGCGCCCGCGGCGGCTCGCGACCTTCGCGCCGCGCCCATCCGTCGCCGCGGCCTACGACGACGCCTATCGCCGGTGGCGTGATCTCTATCCCGCGTTGAAGGAGCCACTTTCGTGAACGCACCAGCCAAGTTCTTCGATACAACCCGGCCTGTCGCCTTTGCCGGCAAGGATGCCGGCAAGGATGCCGGACAGGCACCGGCCTTCCGCTGGTACGACAAGGACCGCGTGGTCCACGGCCGCAGGCTCGAGGATCATCTGCGCTTCGCGGTCTGCTACTGGCATTCGTTCTGCTGGCCCGGCGGCGATCCCTTCGGCGGCGAGACCTTCCTGCGGCCTTGGCACCACGGCACCGATGCGATGGCGCTGGCACGGGCCAAGGCCGACGCCGCCTTCGAGCTGTTCCGCCTGYTCGACGTTCCCTTCTTCACCTTCCATGATGTCGATGCGGCGCCGGAAGGCGCGTCGCTGGCGGAATCCGTTGCCAATCTCAACGCGATCGCCGACGTCTTCGAAGCGAAGATGGCGTCGGCAAAAGTCCGCCTACTCTGGGGCACCGCCAATTTGTTCACGCATCGCCGCTACATGGCCGGCGCGGCGACCAATCCGGATCCCGATGTCTTCACCTATGCCGCAGGCCAGGTCCGCGCCGCGCTGGAGGTGACGCACCGGCTCGGCGGCCAGAACTACGTGATGTGGGGCGGGCGCGAGGGCTACGAGACCCTGCTCAACACCGATCTCAAGCGCGAGCTCGACCAGCTCGGCCGTTTCGTCGCGCTCGTCGTCGAGCACAAGCACAAGATCGGCTTCAAGGGCCCGATCCTGATCGAGCCGAAGCCGAAGGAGCCGACCAAGCATCAATACGATTTCGACGTCGCAACCTGCTACGGCTTCCTCGAGCGCTACGATCTGCTGAACGACGTCAAGCTCAACATCGAGCAGAACCACGCCATCCTCGCCGGCCACTCCTTCCATCACGAGGTCGCGCTCGCCGAGGCGCTCGGCGTTTTCGGCTCGCTCGACATCAATCGCGGCGACGATCTGCTCGGCTGGGACACCGACCAGTTCGCGATGAACGTGCCCGAGCTCGCGCTGGTGTTCCATGAGCTCTTGAACCGCGGCGGCTTCACCTCGGGCGGGCTCAATTTCGACGCCAAGATCAGGCGGCAGTCGATCGATCCCGACGACCTGATCCATGCCCATGTCGGCTCGATGGATGCCTGCGCGCGCGCCTTCCTCGCCGCCGCCGACATGCTCGATGCCGGCGTCCTCACCGCGCCGCTCGACAAGCGCTACG
>NZ_JBFULT010000076.1:0-18822 GCF_054049755.1 Bradyrhizobium sp. P5_C11_2 | reverse complement strand
ACCGGCCAGGTCACCTTCTCCGACGTCGACACCAGCGACACCCACACACTCTCGGTCAGCGTCGCCGCCGCCCACGGCACCGCCACCGTCGATCCCGACGGCACCTGGCATTACACCGTGCTCGACAGCGGCGCCGTCGATGCGCTCGCCGCCGGCGAGCATCTCGCCGACAGTTTTACGGTCCAGGTCGACGACCACCATGGCGGCCTCGCCACCCAGGTCGTGTCGATCGACATCACCGGCACCAATGACGCCCCGGTCATCACCTCGGCGGCACAGTCCGGCAATGTGTCGGAAGGCGACGACCTCCCGGCCGCAGCCCAGACCACCACCGGCCAGGTCACCTTCTCCGACGTCGACACCAGCGACACCCACACACTCTCGGTCAGCGTCGCCGCCGCCCACGGCACCGCCACCGTCGACCCCGACGGCACCTGGCATTACACCGTGCTCGACAGCGGCGCCGTCGACGCGCTCGCCGCCGGCGAGCACCTCGCCGACAGTTTTACCGTCCAGGTCGACGACCACCATGGCGGCCTCGCCACCCAGCAGGTCGTGATCGACATCACCGGCACCAACGACGCTCCGGTCGCGGTGGCCGACACCAACGCGGGCAGCGAGGACACCACCATCACCGGCACCGTCGCGAGCAATGACAGCGACGTCGATGACGGGGCCAGCCTGAGCTACAGCCTCGATGCGGCAGTCGCCGGTCTGACGCTGAACCCGGACGGCAGCTACAGCTTCGATGCGTCGAATGCGGCCTACCAGCATCTGGCCGAGGGCGCCACCACCGATGTGGTGGCGAACTACACCGTCACCGACGAGCACGGCGCGACCTCGAACGCGACGCTGACSATCACCCTGACCGGCACCAACGACACGCCGGTCGCGGTGGCCGACRCCAATGCCGGCACCGAGGACAGCACCATCACCGGCACCGTCGCAAGCAATGACAGCGACGTCGATGACGGCGCSRCGCTGAGCTACAGCCTCGATGCSGCGGTGGCCGGCCTGACGCTSAACCCGGACGGCAGCTACAGCTTTGATGCGTCGAATGCCGCCTACCAGCATCTGGCGCAGGGCGCCACCACCGACGTGGTGGCGAACTACACCGTCACCGACGAGCATGGCGCCAGCGCCGCCGCGACGCTGACCATCACCCTGACCGGCACCAACGACACGCCGGTCGCGGTGGCCGACGCCAATAGCGGTCTGGAAGACAGCACCATCACCGGCACGGTCGCGACCAATGACAGCGACGTCGATGACGGCGCGATCCTGACCTATGCGCAGACCAGCGCGGTGGCCGGCCTGACGCTGAACCCGGACGGCAGCTATAGCTTCGATGCGTCGAATGCGGCCTACCAGCATCTGGCGCAGGGCGCCACCACGGACGTGGTGGCGAACTACACCGTCACCGACGAGCATGGCGCCAGCGCCGCCGCGACGCTGACCATCACCCTGACCGGCACCAACGACGCCCCGGTCGCGGTGGCCGACGCCAATAGCGGTCTGGAAGATGCCACCATCACCGGCACGGTCGCGACCAATGACAGCGACATCGATGACGGCGCGATCCTGACCTATGCGCAGACCAGCGCGGTGGCCGGCCTGACGCTGAACCCGGACGGCAGCTACAGCTTCGACGCCGCCAACGCCGCCTACCAGCATTTGGCCGAGGGCGCCACCACCGACGTGGTAGCGAACTACACGGTCACCGACGAGCATGGCGCGACGGCGAGTTCGACGCTGACGATCACGCTGACCGGCACCAACGACACGCCGGTCGCGGTCGCCGACACCAATGCCGGCACCGAGGACAGCACCATCGCCGGCACCGTCGCGAGTAACGACAGCGACATTGATGACGGGGCCAGCCTGACCTATGCGCAGACCAGCGCGGTCGCCGGGCTGACGATCAACCCGGACGGCAGCTACAGCTTCGATGCGTCGAATGCGTCCTACCAACACCTGGGCCAAGGCGCCACCACCGACGTGGTGGCGARCTACACCGTCACCGACGAGCATGGCGCGAGCGCCGCCGCGACGCTGACCATCACCCTGACCGGCACCAACGACGCGCCGGTCGCGGTGGCCGACACCAACGCGGGCAGCGAGGACAGCACCATCACCGGCACCGTCGCGAGCAATGACAGCGACGTCGATGACGGGGCCAGCCTGACCTATGCGCAGACCAGCGCGGTCGCCGGGCTGACGCTGAACCCGGACGGCAGCTACAGCTTTGATGCCGCCAACGCGGCCTACCAGCATCTGGCGCAGGGCGCCACCACCGACGTGGTGGCGAACTACACCGTCAACGACGAACATGGCGCGACGTCGAACGCGACGCTGACGATCACCCTGACCGGCACCAATGACGCGCCGGTCGCGGTGGCCGACGCCAACAGCGGCCTGGAAGACAGCACCATCGCCGGCACCGTCGCGAGCAATGACAGCGACGTCGATGACGGCGCCACGCTGAGCTACAGCCTCGATGCGGCAGTCGCCGGGCTGACGATCAACCCGGACGGCAGCTACAGCTTCGATGCCGCCAACGCGGCCTACCAGCATCTGGCGCAGGGCGCCACCACCGACGTGGTGGCGAGCTACACCGTCACCGACGAGCATGGCGCGACGGCGAACTCGACGCTGACCATCACCCTGACCGGCACCAACGACACCGCCGTGATCGGCGGCGTCGCCACCGGCAGCGTGACCGAAGACGTAAGCCCCGTCGCCGGCAACATCGCAACCAGCGGCGCGCTCACCATCTCCGACGCCGACCAGGGCCAGGCCAATTTCACCACGACAGCCGGCACCGCCGGCAGCCACGGCTACGGCACCTTCACCCTCGATGCCGCCGGCAACTGGACCTACACCGCCGACAATAGCCAGACCGCCATCCAGCAGCTCGGCGCCGGGCAGTCGATCACAGACGCCTTCACCGCCGTCTCCTCCGACGGCTCGGCCAGCCAGATCGTCACCGTCACTATCAACGGCACCAACGATGCTCCGATTGTGGATCTCAATGGTGCGGCAACCGGAAATGACGCTTCCGCTTCGTTCATCGAACAGACCCCGTTGGTGGTCGTGCCTTCGGCGACGATCACTGACATCGATTCGGCCAATCTGACCTCATTGACGGCGACCTTGACGACGCGGCCCGACGGCGACACGGTCGAATCGTTGTCGCTGAACGCGGCCGCAACGGCAGCCGCGGCAGGTCTGACCGTGAGCTATACCCAGGCCACCGGGGTATTGTCGGTTACCGGCTCGGCTTCAAAGGCCACCTACCAGACGATCCTGGACGGCATCGTCTACAACAACACCAGCGACGCGCCGACCACGACACCGCGGACGTTGAACGTGGTGGTCAACGACGGCGCCGATTCCAGCATCTCGCACAGCGTCAGCATCAGCGTTGCCCCCGTAAATGACGCCCCGGTTGTGGACCTCAACGGTGCAGGAGCCGGCAATGACGCCACGGCCGCGTTCACGGAACAGACGCCTCTGGTGATTGCGCCTTCGGCGACCATCACCGATGTCGACTCGGCCAACCTGCAGTCGCTGACGGCCACGCTGACGGCGCGCCCCGATGGCAACACGGTCGAGTCCCTGTCGCTCAATGCCGCAGCGGCGGCGGCCGCCGCCGGTTTGACCGTGAGCTATAGCCAGACGACCGGGGTATTGTCGGTTATCGGCTCGGCTTCCAAGGCCACCTACCAGACGATCCTGGACGGCATCGTCTACAACAACACCAGCGACGCACCGACGACGACCAGCCGGACGGTGAACGTGGTGGTCAATGACGGCGCCGATTCCAGCGTCTCGCACAGCGTCAGCATCAGCGTTGCCCCCGTGAATGACGCCCCGGTTGTGGACCTCAACGGTGCAGGAGCCGGCAACGACGCCACGGCCGCGTTCACCGAACAGACGCCTCTGGCGATTGCGCCGTCGGCGACGATCACTGACGTCGACTCGGCCAATCTGACATCATTGACGGCGACCTTGACGACGCGACCCGATGGCAACACGGTCGAATCGTTGTCGTTGAATGCGGCGGCAACGGCAGCCGCGGCAGGTCTGACCGTGAGCTATAGCCAGGCCACCGGGGTATTATCGGTTAGCGGCTCGGCTTCAAAGGCCACCTATCAAACGATCCTGGACGGCATCGTCTACAACGATACCAGCGATACGCCGACCACGGCATCGCGGACGGTGAACGTGGTGGTCAGTGACGGGACCGACTCCAGCGTCTCGCACAGCGTCAGCATCAGCGTCGCCGCCGTGAACGACGTCCCGGTTGTCGACCTCAACGGTGCAGGAGCCGGCAATGACGCCACGGCCGCGTTCACCGAGCAGACGCCTCTGGTCATTGCGCCGTCGGCGACCATCACCGATGTCGACACGGCCAACCTGCAGTCGCTGACGGCCACGCTGACGGCGCGGCCCGATGGCAACGCGGTCGAGTCACTGTCGCTCAATGCCGCTGCGACGGCCGCGGCGGCCGGTTTGACCGTCACCTACACCGCGGCAACCGGTGTCCTCTCGATCACCGGCTCGGCCTCAAAGGCCACCTACCAGACGATTCTCGACGGCATCGTCTACAACAACACCAGCGACGCGCCGACGACGACCAGCCGGACGGTGAACGTGGTGGTCAATGACGGCACCGACTCCAGCGTCTCGCACAGCGTCACCGTCAGCGTCGCCGCCGTAAACGACGCTCCCGTGGCGGCAAGCGACAGCTATATCCTGGATACCAGCGTCAGTAATACGTTGACTGTGTCAGCGACGGGTGTCCTTGCCAATGACAGCGATCCCGACAGCGCGATCACGGCGGTGAAAGACACAAACCCGACCCACGGAACGGTGACGTTGAACGCAAATGGCTCGTTTACATATACGCGAACTGACACCTCCTTCCTGGGCACGGACAGCTTTACCTACCACGCGACCGACGGCTCCCTGTCCGGCAGTCCGGTGACTGTAACGATTACGCTTGCAGGCAGCGTGAGCGGGCACACGATCAATTTCGCAAACGGCACCGACATTGCGAACTTCGCCGACGCGACTTTCGACTTCAACGCAGCACCGGCACCCGGCAATTGGTCGATATTGATGGGCAACGGCGGCGATACGCTGGTGACAGCGTGGAATCACATCAACGGGACGACCACCTACAACGGTGGAAATGGCACAGACGACATCACCCTGGTTTTCTCCTCCACCCAGCTCGAGCAAATCCTCTCGAATGCAACGTTCGAAAGCGCGTTGCAAAACTACTTTGACGGTTCTCCAACGGGAACGCTCGATCTCCTGGCTTCGAGCTGGCAGGCTAGCGCCACCGGCTTTGAAAACGGAAATCTCGCGGTCGCGCTCAATGGAGGCGGCACGGTGACCTATTCCGCGATCACCGACGACTTGCCTAATCTGCTGGCGGGGTTAACCGGCAATTCCTCGGATAATACTCTGGTCGGAACTTCCAACGGTGAGACCATCTCGGGCAACGACGGCAACGATATCGTGGTGGGTCTCGGCGGCGACGACACCTTGAATGGCGGAAACGGCTCCGATCTGCTTCTCGGGGGTTCTGGAAACGACACGCTCACCGGCGGAGCGGGCATCGACATTCTGTCCGGCGGCATTGGCAACGACACGTTCAGATATACGATTGCTACCGACTCGAACCATGCCGGCTTCGACACGATCACCGATTTTACGTCGGGGTCCGATAAAATTGCGGCCACCTCGGGCTTTGCAATCACATCGATTGGCACATCGTTGGCCACGGCGACGAGCTCGGTTGGGGCGCATACGTTTGCCTGGTTCGTCGATACCGCCAACAACCAGACGATCGTCTATGGCAACGCCACGAATGGTRCTCTCGCAGGCGGCAACGCCGGCCTGCTGGAAATACATCTCGCAGGGGTAACGTCATTGACCGCCGCCGACTTTGCGACCGGAGTAGCTCCGGCCGGCATCGCCGGAGAGCAGATCAACCTCGGCCTGACCGATCCATCGTCGGACCCGAACGACCTCATCACGGTCACAATCAGCGGTGTTCCGTTAGGTTGGAGTCTGAACGCCGGGACGAACAACGGCGATGGCACCTGGACGGCGCAAACAAGTGATGTCCGGTCGCTGGCGGTTACCACGCTCACCGACTTCGCGGGCGCGGTTGTCCTGAACGTCGCGGAGACATGGACCGAGGCGGACGGCAGCACGGGGACCAGGCTTGTTTTCGACAATGTCGAAGCCTACGCGGCCGGCTTCCCAATCTTCGCCATTTCGGGGGACGACAACCTGACCGCTTCGAGCGGCAGCGACTTGATCGTTTTCGCCCAACCGATCGGCCACGATACGATCTACAATTTCGACACCGCGCACGACCAGATCGACCTGATCGGCTATGCCGAGTTCACCGGCTTCGGCGACATTCAGGCGCACACGGCCAATGACGGTGACGGCAACGCGGTGATCACACTGGGAGAAGGTCAGTCGATCACGCTGCATGGCGTCGATACGAATTCGCTAACCTCAAGCGACTTCGTATTCGATCAAACACCGGTCATGGAAAATTCAGGCAGCCTGGTGATCGGCGATGGCGCGATGCTGCCGTTGAGCGGCATCATCGACAACACCGGCACGATTGAGTTGAACTCAACCGGAAACGAGGCCGATCTGCAGTTGATCGAGCTTGGCATCACCCTGCTGGGCGGTGGCCATGTTGAATTGACTGACAGCAGCGAGAACGTCATCACCGGAACGGTCGCGGACGTCACGCTCACGAACGTTGACAACACCATCGCCGGCGCGGGACACATCGGGGATGGACTGATGACCCTCGTCAACGAGGGCACCATTATCGCTACCGGCACCAATTCTCTCGACATTGATACCGGGACCAACGCCGTCACCAACTCGGGTACCCTCGAGGCAACCGGCGACGGCGGGCTTGTCATTCACAGCGACGTCTTCAATACGGGTCTGTTGTGGGCCAACGACGGCAACGTCACGATCGACGGCAACGTCAACGGCAGTGGTTCAGCGCTGATCAGTGGGACCGCGACGCTGGCGTTTGCACATGCTTCGGCGGAAAATACCACGTTTGCTGCAGGCGCAACCGGAACCCTCATCCTCGGCGATTCGTTCAATTTCTCGGGGACCGTGTCCGGGATGACCGCAGACGATCATATCGATCTTCTCGACTTCAACTTCGCCAATGCTCCGACGCTGAACTACACCGCCAACGCCGACAACAGCGGCGGGACTCTGAGCATCACCGACGGAGCCCATACCGCCAACATCGCTTTGTTGGGAACGTTTGATCCCACCGGCTTCCAGATCGAGGCAGATAAGACAACGGGAACGTTGGTCAGCTACCACGATTTCCATCTGGCTTAGACGCGGGTCAGTCGCTGTATTGAAGAGAGCACATCCTCCATTGCGCATATCTCGCAGAGAAATGCCCAACTATTCGCGGGGATGCCCGCTTCGCAATGGGATCGAACGGTTACCAACACCGGATCTGGGGCTCACCCAAGCGCGTGGCTCGCAAGGCCGTAGGTTCGGTGCGTGACGTCCCAGGGTGTAGGCGACACGGCCGTCGTCCATCTGCGCGATGGTCGTAGCCCTGCCCGACATCGTCAAGGCTTCCGCCGGACATTCGGTCCCGCATCAAAGCGGTCGCCGAGGCTCACGCGAAGGTACCTAAACGTCGTTCAGCATCGCAGATTCCATTGCTTCCGTCCTGTTGTCATCGGCGCCGGACGACACTGCCGCCGCTTCGGCTGCTCCGCGTGAGCTTGTTGAATAAGCTCCGAGCCTGAGCGCGCTCACGCATGCCGCGATGATCGCGACCGCCGCGCCGAGGAAAAGGCAGATCGAGGGCGCACCGTTCGGACCGAACTCCGCATGATTGCGACGATGGCGGCCCCGAGCGACTGCCCCACCAGCCGCGCCGAACTCAGGCTGCCGCTTGCTGCCCCGCTTCTGGCCGGTGGCGCCGCGCTGATCAGAGCCCAGTTGTTGGGGGACTGGAACAGTCCGAAACCGACGCCGCAGACGGCCATGCTGCAAGCGATGCGGAGCGGTGTCGCTCCTGTCACCAGAATGGCCAGCGAGGCGAGCCCAGCCGCCAGCAACAATAGGCCGCCCGTGCACAACTGCGCGGCCGAGAATTTATCGACGAGATTGCCGGCCACCAGCGCGGTGACAATGACCGCCGCGGGCCACGGCGTGATCAGCAGGCCGATGACGGCGGGGTCATGATAGCCGATATGTTCGATGAAGAACGGCAGAACCAGGATCGCCGACATCTGCGCGATGAACGAGCAGATCGACGTCAGCACTGCCATCCGAAAGAGCGGCAGCCTGATCAGGTCAATTGGGAGGAGCGGCGTCGGCTTCTGTCCCTCGCGCTGCAGATAGGCCCACCAGAACAACACCGTCCCGACGATCAAAGCGGCCAGGAGCCACCAGGGCTGTTCGTGACCGAACCCGTTGAATGTGAACAACAGCAGACCGAACGCAGCCGAATAGAGAAACGCGCCCCCAAGATCGAACGGCCGCGCATAGACCGGTGTTTTAGGGATCGAATAGAGCGCGACCAGAAACGCGATCAGGCCGGTCGGCACGTTAACTGCAAACAGGCCGTGCCAGCCGAAATATTTGATGATCAACGATCCGACTGGCGCGCCGGCCGTAAAGGCCGAGGCTGCCACGAAAGAGTTGATGCCGATGCCCTTGCCGAGTTCGTGCTTCGAGCCGCCTTGCGGAAAGCGAGCGGCTGATGGCGCATCGATATGACGCCGAAGATGCGAAGAGCCCGCTCGCATGGGTCAACGCAACAGTTGCGCGATGGGGCCCGCGCCGAGCTGCGTTGCGCCTTCGTTCGACTTTCCGCCGCCTCTGCCCAGCGGATTGCGCGGATCTGTCCTGTTCCCGCCTCGCCCCACCTGACTTCCGGACGAAAGATTGACTAAGCACCAGTAGCCGCTGACCGCTTGTCGGAATGGCCTCTGCGAGGGGTCGCCAAGCCATTGAAAAGCTTGGTGGGCGCACGAGGGCTCGAACCTGGGACCCGCTGATTAAGAGTCAGCGACGGATAGAGAACAATCAATGACTTACTGGTCGCAGCACTGGGCTTATCCGACTGATAATAGGCATTCGTCGCACGGTCGCAACCTTGCCCGCGCGGCGATACTCCGGAAGGCAGCGGCCAATGTTGCAGGATGAAGCCGGTTCTAAGCACATCGCGATGCGCTAATTGCACACCATAACGCGCCGGTACCGCCTGTAGACGTAGTAGCAGTCACTGCCCGAGGAATAGTCATAGCCCGAGCCGCCATAGGCGTAGCCGGCAGTGGCTCCGGCAGCATAGGCGCCTGCGGCATAGGCGGCGCGATGGCCGTAGCGGCCGTAGTCCCCGAAGCGGTTGTAGGTGACCGATGTGGCGCGAGCCGCGTTCACCACCGCCGGTCCGCCCCGCCCGGCCCCTGCGAGAGCACCGCGCGGTGCAGCTCCAGCACCGAGACGAGGCGCCGGGCCGCCGAGGCCGGCACGCGGCGCACCGCCAGGTCCCATCGGAGGACGAGCCGCGAAGGCCGGAGGACCTCCCGCTGCCAGCGGAGGCGGGCCGGCGGCCGCCATCGGCGGAGGCCCGGCCATCGGGGGCGGCGGAGGGAACTGCGCGAATGCTGCATTGGAAGACAAGGTCATGATTGCGAGTGCTGCGGTAAGCGGCAGAATTGGAAGTATCTTGTGGGACATAGTCTTTTCTCCTGTTTAGATCTGTGTTTCGAGAACTGGCGCGGGCTTGGATACGGAGATCGCCTCCGTGGCTGGCGTGTCGTGCGCAGGCGCGGTGGGCCCGTGCGGGGTTGAGTGATCGCTGTGATGAGGGTGAATGCGGAACCAGGCCACATACAGCGCGGGCAGGAACAGCAGCGTCAGCAGGGTGCCGACGATGATGCCGCCCATCATCGCGTAGGCTATCGGGCCCCAGAAGATCTCGCGCGCGATCGGAATCAGCGCGAGACTCGCCGCGGCCGCCGTCAACAGAATCGGCCGCATGCGATGCTCGGTCGCCTCCACGACGGCATCCCAAGCCGCGCGCCCCTCCTTCCTCAAATCCTCGATCTGCACGATCAGGATCACGGAGTTGCGCACCAGGATGCCGATCAGGGCGAGCACGCCGAGGATGGCCACGAAGCCAAGCGGGGCGCCGCTCGGCAGTAGCGCCATGACCACACCGATGACGGCGAGCGGCGCAACGGCGAACACCAGAAACAAGCGATGAAAGCTCTGCAACTGGATCATCAGGACCGTCGCCATGACGAAGAGCATGAGCGGAACGACGGCCATGATCGGCGCCTGGCTCTTGGCGCTCTCCTCCACGGAGCCGCCGGTCATCACCGAATAGCCGGCCGGCAGCGCTTTGCTGAACTCCGCCACCTTCGTCGCGAGCTGGTCTACGACGGTCTTGGGCTGCACGTTGCCAACGATGCCGGCCTTCAACGTGATGGTGGGGATCCGTGCACGCCGCCAGATCGTCGGCTGCTCGAGCTCGTAACGCAAATTGGCCACGGCCCCGAGCGGCACGGATTGACCGCCGAGTCCGGTCAATTGCAGGTCGCGCAGCGTGTTGATGGAGGCACGTTCCGGCGCGGTTGCACGTCCGGTGACATTGACCAG
This sequence comes from Bradyrhizobium sp. P5_C11_2, assembly GCF_054049755.1. Classification (NCBI taxonomy): domain Bacteria; kingdom Pseudomonadati; phylum Pseudomonadota; class Alphaproteobacteria; order Hyphomicrobiales; family Nitrobacteraceae; genus Bradyrhizobium; species Bradyrhizobium sp. P5_C11_2. The sequence continues at coordinate 8,121 of NZ_JBFULT010000076.1, read as the reverse complement.
GTAGATGCTGTCGCGCACCTGGGTGATCGGCGAGCCTTCGAGCACGGAGTTCAAGGTCGTCGCAATGTCCTCCGAGGTCACGCCGAGCTGGCGCGCCTTGTCCTGGAGAACGTCGACCTTGACGACGCGGGCCGGCTCCATCCAGTCGAACACGACATTGCCGAGGTCGGGGTTGCTCCGCACGATGCCGGCAAGCTTCTGCGAGAGGTCTCGCACCTTCGCGATGTCGGGCCCGCTCAAGCGATACTGCACGGGACGCCCCACCGGGGGGCCGACTTCGAGCAGCTTGACGTAGGTGTCGGTCCCGGGGAACGTCTTCTTCAGATAGTCCTCGAACCGTGCCTTGACCTCGTCGCGCGCCTTGATGCCGCCTTTGGTCACGACCACCATCTGGCCAAACCAGGTGTTGGCGGTCTGTACGTCGAAGGACAGGACGAAGCGCGGCGAGCCGGTGCCGACATAGGTCGACCAGTGATCGACCGAATTGTTGCCCTGAAGCTGCTCGCGCTCGAAGCGCGCCATCTGTGCATTGGAGTCCGCGATCGACGCGTTCTGCGGCAAGTTCCAGTCGATCACCAGCTCGGCGCGATCCGATGACGGGAAAAACTGCTGCTGCACGAAATTCATGCCGAACAGCGCCAGCAGAAAGGCTGCAACCGTGACGCCGATGGTGACCCAGCGGTAGTGCATGCAGAAGAGCAAGACACGCGCGAACAACTGCGCTACGCGCCCCTTCTCCGCATGATGACCCTTTATTTTTGCAGGCAGGATGGTGACGCCGAGCAACGGCGTGAACAGCACCGCGACGATCCAGGAGACGATCAGGGAGACCGCGATGACAACGAACAGCGTGAAGGTGAACTCGCCCGCATTGCTGTTATTGAGCCCGATCGGAATGAAGCCGGCCACGGTCACCAGCGTGCCAGTCAGCATAGGAAACGCGGTCGAGGTATAGACATGGGTCGCGGCCTTTTCGAGGGGATCTCCGACCTCGAGCCGCGCCACCATCATTTCGACCGCGATCATGGCGTCATCTACCAGGAGGCCGAGCGCGATGATCAAGGCACCAAGCGAGATTCGCTGAAGCGAAATGCCGGCGTAGGCCATCACGACGAAGGTGATGGCCAGAACCAGCGGAATCGCAATCGCGACGACGAGTCCGGCGCGCATGCCCAGGCTGAGAAAGCTGATGCCGAGGACGATGATCACGGCCTCGAACAGCGCCTCGGTGAAGCCGGACACGGCATGCTCGACCACGATGGGTTGATCGGCGACGAGTTGAACGCCGACGCCGACCGGCAAGTCGGCCGTGATTTTCGACATCTCCTCCTTCAGCGCCTCGCCGAAGTGCAGCAGATTTGCTCCCGACTTCATGCCGATGGCAAGCGCGATCGCCGGCTCGCCATTGTATCTGAACAACGTCCTGGCCGGGTCGGCATAACCGCGCGTGATGGTTGCGACGTCAGTCAGCGGAAAGAAGCGATCGTTGATGCGCAGATTGACTGCCTTCAGGCTTGCCTCAGACGTGAACTGGCCGTTCACCCGCACGCTGATCCGCTCCGGCCCCTCCTGAAAGACGCCGGACGGGGCGACCGCATTCTGCCCCTGCAGAGAATTCATGATGGAGTGGACGTCGAGACCAAGGGCCGCAATCTTGCGGGTGGAGAATTCCAGATAGATCACCTCGTCCTGGGCGCCCAGGATGTCGACCTTGCCGACATCAGGCACGGTCAAGACCTTGGCCCGGACGTCTTCCACTTGATCGCGCAGCTGACGTTGGCTCAAGCCGTCGCTGGTGAACGCATAGATGTTGCCGAACACGTCGCCGAAGCGATCGTTGAAGCCGGGCCCAATCACTCCTTGCGGGAAATCGCCCTTGATATCCGCGATCATGTTGCGGACGCGAACCCATGTCGGCTTGACGTCGGCAGCCTTGGTGGTGTCGCGCAGATAAACGAAGACGGTGGTCTGGCCCGCAACGGTCACGCTCTTGGTGTAATCGAGCGATTCCAGCTCCTCGAGCTTCTTCTCGATCCGGTCGGTGACCTGACGTGTCATCTCTTCAGGCGAGGCGCCCGGCCACTGCGCCTGAATCACCATCGTTTTGATGGTGAAGTCGGGGTCTTCCTGCCGTCCCAGCTGAAGGTAGGCAAAAAGTCCCGCTRCCATAAAGGCAATCATGAAATACCAGACGAGCGAACGATGACTGAGCGCCCAGTCGGAAAGGTTGAACGACTTCATGGCTTCTGATCCTGTTCGATACGGACTTGCTGTCCTGGCTTGAGGCTGTGGATCCCGGCGGTGACGACGCGCGCGCCGGGAGCCAGTCCGCCGGTGACGCGCGCGCCGATTGGGTCAGCGACGACATCGACTTTTTGCAGCGACACCGTGCTGGCGGGTTGATCGACGATCCACACGAAGTTCGCGCCGTCCTTGGCGAGCAGCGCCGAGGCGGGCACGCGCAATATCCGGGCCTGACCCTTGTCAAGTTTCGCGGTGACGGTCGCGCCAAGGCGGAAGCCTTCAGGCGGGTTGTTGAGCGCAATGCGGACCCGCCGCAGGCGCGTTACCGGATCGGCTTGCGGCGCGATCTCGCGAATGCTGCCTTGCACCTGAACGGCGGGCACGAGCTGTAAGCTGACCGTAAACGGCAGGCCGACCTCCAGTGGAACCGGAAAGTCCTGTCCGATATCGACGACGGCTTCGCGAATATCGGGTCTCGCGATTGTCACCACGCTTTGGCCGGGAGATACCACCTGGCCGACTTCCGCGCCGACTGCGGTGACCACACCGGCGAAGTCGGCCTTGATCTGAGAATAGCCGAGCTGCTCGATCGCCTTGGTCAGGCTTGCCTGTTCGTGCGCCACCGTTGCTTCGGCGCCGGCGCGCGCCTGCTCGGCGTTATCCAGCGTCTGCTTTGTGGTCGCGTCGGTGGTGATGAGCGTTCGCTGCCGTTCCTCCGTGGCTCTGACGGTCGCGAACTGGGCCTCGGCTTTGGCAAGCTCCCCTTTGGCCGAGCGAACCGCGAGCTCAAGGGCCGTCTGGTCAATGATGCCGACCGTCTGTCCTTCATTCACGAGATCGCCGACATAGACCGGGCGCGTCGTCAGGCGTCCCAGCACACGGAATCCGAGATTGGTTTTGTAGCGCGGCTCGACAACGCCCACCGCAACTGTATCGTCGGCGTGGTCCGCTTCGAGAAGCACCGATTGGACGGGCCGCGCGGGCTCCGGCGCCTTTGTTTCCTGCTGACATCCGGCAAGTGCGAGTGCGAGTGCGCATGCAAGCGGGGCAGCCACAATCATTGCGCGGTTGGTCATGAGCGGTCTCCTTCATAAGTCACGGGCTGGCCCACGCTCAAAAGTTTGCCGCCGTCGACGATGACGCGCTCGCCCGGCTCGAGACCTGCCTTGATCAATACTTCTCCGGCCTCGTATGCACCGACTGTTACCGGCTTCAGCGAAGCTGTCCGCGTAGCCGGATCGACGGTCCAGACCGCGGGGCTGGTGCCCGCCGCCATCAATGCGCGCCAGGGCAATGCGATTTGCTGCTGGGCCTTTACTTTCACGGATCCCGCGACGGGGCTTCCAAGCGTCATTGCGGCAGGCGGGTCCTTGATGGCCACCTTGACCCGAATGGTTGAACTCTTGGCGTCGACGGCCGGCGAAACCTCCCGAACGTGGCCGCTTGCGGTCACGCCCGCATCGGAGACCAGCGCCAACGAAACGTTGCGGTCGTCGGCATTGCTGAGGAAAATGGACTCATAGACGTCAAAGACGGCGTCCCGCTCCCCATCCTGCGCCAGCGACAATACGGGTTGCGCAGCCTGAACGACTTGACCGGTTTCCAGACTGCGTGCGGTGACGACGCCGTCCGCTTCGGCGCGCAGCGCCGTGTAGCCAAGAACATCCTTTGACGTGCCCAGTTGCGCCCTTGCCGCTTCGAGCGCGCCTTCTGCGGTCCGCAATCCTTCCTGCGCCTGGTCGTAGGCCGTACGCGTGGTGAAGCCGCTGGCGATCAGCGCCTTCTGCCGCTCGAAAGTCGCCTTCGCCACACGCAGCTGGGATTCGGCGGCGAGGACAGCAGCGGTCGCAGCATCGACATCGGCCTCCTGCTCGGCGGGGTCGAGAAGGGCCAGCACTTCGCCGGCCTTGACGTGGGTCCCGACATCGACATAGCGCGCGATCACACGTCCGCTGACACGGAACGAGAGATCGGCGCGAAAGCGGGGCTGCACCTCGCCGGTCAAGGTGATCGAGGCTTGCCGGTCCTTCGGCTGGACGACCTCCGTGCGCACGAACGCGGCATGTGCGGATGGGATATCGGTGCGATCGTTGCAGCCACTGAGCGCGGCTGCAACGAGCGCAAGCGCCAAGCCGGCGAGAGGCCTCAGCAAGCACTCGGTTCGATCGATTTTGGCGGGGTTCGAATAGCGCGGTTTCATAGCGCGTCCATGCGGTGAGAGGGTGACAGCAGCTCGCCCAAAACGTCCGGGCCCTTGCAAAGCGGAGCCTGTTCGTTCGGATGCGCTCGCGACAAGTTTGGATCCGCTTCGATCACGGCCTGGCGTCCGACCTGATCCGAGAGGCCGGAGCCCGAGCCAAGCGTCACGGACGACCTCGCCCTCAGCGGGCGCGGCGACCTGATGCGGCGCGTCGCCATCGACCAGCTCGCCCGTTGTTCCCGCTCGCTCAAGTGAAACGAGAGAACGACGGATGTGAACTCGGCGGCGAAGCCGTGCTCGATCCGTCCCCCGAGCCCCTTGGTAAGGTCACTGCTGATCTGGAGCTCCCGACCCGGGGCCGCCCGCGCCGACCGCGAGCCGTTGTCCAGCACGACGCAGTTCGCCACCGCGCCGATGCGCGCCAGCTTGACTTTGATCTCGCCGGCTCGCCCATCGAAACACGCATGCTTCGCTGCGTTTACGATGAGGCCGTGGACGATCAGGCCAAGGCGCCAGCACCGCTCTGTTTGAAGCGGGAGAGAGTCGGTGGTGAGTGTCAGCCGGATCCCCATCCGATCCAGCAGGGACTGGCGCATGGCGCAGCCCAGTCTGCGAATGTAGGTTGCGGCATCGTTGAGGGCTTCGCCCTGGGGCATTGTAAGCGCCCGATGCAGCTCGGCATGTCCGTGCAACAGCTCGACCACACCGCTTAAGGCGGCCTTGGCTTCCGCCCCATCGGCCCGGAGGACCGCAACCGAGACCAGATCGATCGCCGAGGCGATCCCTTTATCGACCCTGTGATGCAGTTCACGCAGCAGGACGCCAGCTTCTGGGTGGTGCGGGTCCGGGCTCAACATAGTCACTGTGATCTCCTGAAGTGGACCTGATGATCGGGGCCAACGTGCACTTTTGCGGGCCTCGACCATCCGGAAGGCCGTCGCCGGTCCTATGAGGGTCCAAGCGACGGATAAATTAAACTATACCGTATATTTTCTTTTTATTGCCTTTTCTCGCCGGGCATGTCAAGTGCGATCTGCGCGGGCACAGGCTCGTGATTGGGAGACCGACGGATGACGAAGAAAAACGCCCCGAAACGGGGCAGACCGCCCAAAGACCTCGCCGGTGACGTTCAGGTCCGGATCCTTGATGCAGCCCAGCAGCTCTTTCTCGAGAAGGGCTACCGTAGTGCCAGTATCGACGACATCGCCGAGCTGGCGCCGGCGAGCAAGCCAACCATCTATGCTCATTTTCCGGGGAAGGAGGCACTGTTCGCGGCGGTCGTGGCCCGCACCATCAGCGGGCTGACGGATTTCGATGGCTTCGAGCCCGAGGGCCGCAGCCTTCAGGACAAGCTCTCGAGCCTCGGCACCGCCGTCGTCGAGAAGGTCATCGAAGAATCGATGGGCATGGTCCGCGCCACGATCGCCGAAGCGCAGCGCTTCCCCGAGTTGAGCCGCAACGTCCACGATGCCGCGCGCGATCGCTCCGTGAACGCCGTCTCCCAACTCTTGAATGAAACCACGCAGAAGCTCGCGCGCGCGCCAAAAGGTCCCTTCACCGGCAAGCGAAGCCTTGCCACCGCTCAGATCTTCCTGGATCTGATCCTGCTGCCGATGCTGTTTCGCTCGTTGGTGGGAGAAACACCCAAGGAGCTGAGACGGGAGCTGCCCTCCTTCGTGCGCGAGCGGGTTGGCTTTTTCCTTGCGGCCTGCGAGGCAGACTGGACGCCGTGAGCCGGCGATCGCCGCGCGTCAGGTTCGACAGGCGGACTTGTAACGCAAATCGGCCCCGATGCTGGTCACTTGAAACGACGCCGCGTCAACGGACGCGGCGTTGCCGAGCGCTCCCGCGCAAAATCTCATCATCTCGTTGAAGGCCGGCCGAACGGCGGTCGCCTTGATGCGGGACGGATTGAGGTATGCGTCCATCGCATCGAGCAGGCAGCAGGCCAACGCCATCGGGCTCCCGGCTCGAAATTCGCCGCCGGCCTGCCCGGCCGCGATGACCGACTGCACGACACCGCGAAGCCGATCGGCATGGGACAGGCTGGCCGGCCAGTTTGCTTGTCCTGCGGCGACCACCAGTTCGTGCAATCGGACATTGTTTGCCAGCCTATCTTCATGGATCCGGGAGATCGCCCTGAAGACCGCATTCAGCCGCTCCAGGCCCGAGCGCCCGGTTCGCGCTGCACTTGCAGCCGCCGCCGACACCTCCTCGAGCAGCTCGGTCACGACGGCCTCTTCGAGCGCGCTGCGGGAGGCATAAAACCGATAGAGATTTGCAGGCGACATTGACGCGTCGCGAGCGACGTCGGCAACCGTGGTCTTCCGGTACCCGATCTCGCGGTACAGGCGGATTGCAGCCTGCACAATTCGTTCACGAGTGCACGACGATCCAATCTGACGGGGAGTCTCCACCTTCTGCATGGTCGGCCTCAACGCGAATGAATCGTGTGCATTTCACGCCGGCAGGCCTCGCCGAATTCACGCAGCGGATCCATCTCCTCCAGGAAAGCCGGCAGGTCGACGAACGACGTGTTGGGTGCAAGGTAGGTTTCGATGATCAGTCGGCCTGCCCGCTCCGCGGCGTGGACCACCTCATCGTCGGACAGAATCCGCATACGCCCGATAAGCGCATACAAATTCACCAACGCCGGGATCTCGGATTTATCGCTGGTCAGCGCGTCCGCGTACAGCCGGGACGCCTCTTCGATGAAGCATCGATACAGCTTTTCGCGCTTGGAGACCGTCTGGGCATGATGACGCTCACGGACCCTGCGACGACGGGTCACCCATCCCGTCACGATTGTGGAAATGGCTCCGAAGGCCGAGCCCCCGAACGCGGCGAAAGCGGGAGCATAGATCGTGTTCATACGGTCATTCCCCATCTTTTGCGCCGCGATAGCGGTGCGATCCGATGGTTCTCACCGAAGCAGCGGCCGCGGCGTTCTCGAAGACGGCTCTGCAAGCGTCGCTCAGGTCCGACTTTCTTTGCCTGAGACAGGCTTCCACATTGGTGGGGTCAGGGATGTAGCCGGCGCACAGACGAAATGCATCGGGCGCGCATGCCGCCCTCTGCTCTGCTGTGCCGCGGTCCTCCTGGGCGATGGCAACCCCGCCGCCCAACGAAACGAACACCAAGACTGCGAGCATCAGTCGATTCTTGAACATGACGGATCCTTTCTGAAGTTGAGACATCTGCTTTCCGAGCCGGAGTCGCGGTCTTGCGCCCGAGGCCCCGCTGTCGACCAGTACGAACACGCGCTTGTGAGTCTCTGCTCTTGACACGCTGCACGATCCGCGCTGTATATGAACTATACGGTGTAGTTTATTTCGAAGGTCGAAGATGTCAAGCCTGTTCTTTGCGCTCGCACGCGAAAATCCCTGGCCGGGAATAGCCGTCGCGTCGCTCAATCTGGCCGTGGCCATATCGCTCGTGGGCGTGAGCCTGCTGCTGGGTGTCGCGATCTCGGTGCTTGCTTGGGTGCATGCGCTCGCCGATCGCGCGCCGGCACCGATGCGGCATGCGGCCAACCGACGGGTCCGCGCATGACCCCGGCACTACTGCTCGCTCGCGATTGCATCATCTATTGGGTCAACGTCTGGGTCGCGCCAGTCGAATGCGTGTTCGACATGATCGAATCGCAGCTGGTCCGCAGAGGCGTCGCGCTTGAAGGG
>NZ_JBFULT010000075.1:0-18901 GCF_054049755.1 Bradyrhizobium sp. P5_C11_2 | reverse complement strand
GCCTTCCGCGTCGGTGTTGATGATCTCGATGGTCTGGCCCGACATCGAGGTGACGATGTCGCCCGGCCGCTGCGCGTTACCGTCCGGCATGTTCTCGACGAGGCCGATGGCGCCGACCACGTTGACCTTGGCTTTGCGGGCCGCCAGCGCGTGCATCAGGCCGACGACGCAGGCCGCTCCCCCCATGTCGCCCTTCATGTCCTCCATGCTGCCGGCCGGCTTGATCGAGATGCCGCCGGTGTCGAAGCAGACGCCCTTGCCGACAAAGGCGACCGGCGCCTCGCCTTTCTTGCCACCCTCCCAGCGCATGATCACGGTGCGGCTCGGCCGCGCCGAGCCCTGGCCGACACCGAGCAGCGCGCCCATGCCGAGCTTGTCCATCGCCTTGACGTCGAGCACCTCGACCTTGACGCCGAGCTTGCGGAGCTGGCTCGCGCGGCGCGCGAATTCTTCGGGATAGAGCACGTTCGGCGGCTCGTTGACGAGGTCGCGCGCGATGATCACGCCGTCGACGACATGCCCGGCCGATGCGAAAGCCTTTTTCGCCGCGGCGGCATCGCCAACCGCCAACGAGACCTCGGCGCGTGAGCCGCCCTCCTCGCCGTCCTTCTTCTTGGTCTTGTAGCGGTCGAATTTGTAGGCGCGCAGCCGCAGGCCCGAGGCGATCGCGAYCGCCTGCTCGCTCGCCATGGCGCCATCGGGCAATTCCGCCATGATGGTCATGGCGGCAGTCCCGGCAGGAAGCTTGCTCGCCGCCACGCCGCCGAATTTGAGCAAATCGTTGGTCTTCAGGCTTGCCGCCTTGCCGGCCCCGATCACGATCAAACGGGTGGCCTTCACCCCCTCCGGCGCCAGGATGTCGAGCGCGGCTCCGCTTTTGCCCTTGAAGGCGGCGGCGGAGGCCGCCCGCTTCACAAGATCGTTGGCACCGCCCAGCGCCTTGGCAGTCGCCGGCCCCATTTTCAGACTGTCGTCGCAGAACACCACCAGGATGCCACGGGGGGCGGCAGACAACGGGACAAAGCCGACCTTGATGGCATCGGACATGGGTAACTCCTCCAAAACGTGGGGCTTTTTGCCGTCTGCGGTCTTGGCCGGAGGCCGGACCTGAACGGCGATTCACAGGACTTTGCGCACTATGGGCCACCGGCCGGGCAGATGCCAAGCGCTGCCCGTGGCCGCCATGCCACAACGAGGGAAATATTAACCATATATTGACGGTGCCATGGGGCAGCCATTTTGTTGACGGATCAAAGGGATGGTAGTGAGAAAGTAAGCCGGCGGACGAGATGGCTGCACGACCCTGGGGATCCCTTCCGGGATGGGTCGGACAGCCGGAGATTCCGGTGACTGCATTGGGGCTTTGGTGGGGATCGTGCGGTAGCGCATGGGGTCGATCGACAGGTATATCTTCCGCACGACGCTGGCGTCGTTTGCGCTGGTCCTGGTCAGCCTCACCGGCGTGATCTGGATTACGCAGGCGTTGCGCGGCATCGACCTGATGACGAGCCAGGGTCAGACCATCCTCACCTTCCTCGGCATCACCAGCCTGGTCGTGCCGGCGCTGGTCCTGATCATCTCGCCGATCGCGCTGATGATCGCGATCTCGCACACGCTGAACAAGCTCGCGACCGATTCCGAGATCATCGTGATGAATGCCGCCGGCTTCTCGCCGTTCCGGCTGTTCTATCCGTTCTTCTACGCCACCTGCGTGGTGGCGCTGCTGGTCGCCTTCATCGCCGCCTATCTCGCCCCCGACGGCATGCGGCGGATCAAGCAGTGGGACGCCGAGATCACCGCGGACGTGCTCACCAACATCCTCCAGCCCGGCCGCTTCGCCCAGCTCGACAAGAACCTCACGATCCGGATCCGCGAACGCCAGCCCGGCGGCGTCCTCGCCGGCATCTTCATCGACGACCGCCGCGATCCGAACGAGCGCGTCTCGATCGTCGCCGAGCACGGCGAGGTGGTGAAGAACGAGACCGGATCGTTCCTGGTGCTGAAGGACGGCAATCTCCAGCGCTTCGAGGCCGGCAAGCGCGATCCCGCACTGGTGGCGTTCGGCCGCTACGGCTTCGACATGTCGAAGTTCTCCAACCAGGGCCGCGACGTCACGCTCGGCATCCGCGAACGCTATCTGTGGGAGCTGTTCTCGCCGTCCGAGGACGACCCGGTCTACAAACAGATTCCCGGGCAGTTCCGCTCGGCCCTGCACGACAGCCTGTTGGCGCCGATCTATCCCTTCGCCTTTGCCGCGCTGACCTTCGCCTTCCTCGGCGCGCCGCGCACCACCCGCCAGAGCCGCAACTTCTCGATCGGCGGCTCCATCCTCGCAGTGTTCGGACTGCGCATGGCGGGATTTGCCTGTTCAGTGATGGCGGTGAAGTCGCCTGCCCCGGTGCTGTTTCAATACGCGATGGTCATCGGCGCCATCGGCGTCGGGCTGTGGATGATCATCGGCGGCATCGTTGTCGAGCCGCCGCCCCGCCTCATGGAGGCCATCAACAGGTCGAACGCGCGCATTGCGCGGCTGTTCGGACGGCCGGCCGCCGCATGAGCATGCTCACCAACACACTCGGGCGCTATTTCGCCGGCCGCTTCGTCGTCGCGGCGCTCGGCGTGTTCGCGAGCATTTTCCTGCTGCTGGTGCTGGTCGACTACATCGAGATGGTACGCAAGACCTCCGGCCTTGCGTCCGCCTCCGCGATCATGGTGGCGGAGACCTCGCTGTTCCGGGTGCCGCAGCTCTTGGAGAAGCTGACGCCGTTCTGCATGCTGATCGGCGCCATGACCTGCTATCTCGCGCTGTCACGCCGGCTCGAGCTCGTGGTCGCCCGCGCCGCCGGCATCTCGGCATGGCAGTTCATCTCGCCCGCGCTCGGCAGCGCGCTCCTGATCGGGGTGATCGCCACCATCGCCTATAATCCGATGTCGGCGAATCTGCGCGAGCTCTCCAAGCGCATGGAGGCCGAGCTGTTCGGCTCGGCGCCCGGCGGCGGCATCCAGGACGCCTCGGGCTTCTGGCTCAATCAGGTCACCAATGACGGCCAGACCATCATCAACGCGGCCCGCAGCGAGCAGCAGGGCGTGCGGCTGACCGGGCTGACTCTGTTCCGATTCGATACGGATTGGCGTTTCAAGGAGCGGATCGAGGCGCGCGAGGCGACGCTGGAGGACGGCCACTGGCTGTTCAAGAACGTGCGGCGCTTCACGCTGGACGCGCCGCCGGTCGACCAGGCGAAGCTCGAGATTCCGACGACACTGACCGAGGCCCAGGTCCGCAACAGCTTTTCCACACCCGAGACTGTGTCCTTTTGGCAACTACCGAGCTACATCCGCTCGTCCGAAAGCTCGGGCTTCGCGACAGCGGGATATCGACTCCAGTATCACAAGCTGCTGGCGCAGCCGTTTTTGCTCGCCGCGATGGTGATGCTGGCGGCTTCCGTGTCGTTGCGCTTCTTCCGGATGGGTGGCGTACAGAAGATGGTTTTGAGTGGCGTGGGCGCAGGCTTTCTGCTCTACGTTCTGTCGAAAGTGACTGAAGATTTGAGCAAGGCTGAGTTGATGCATCCGATCGCTGCGGCGTGGTTGCCCGCAGTGGTGGGCGGCCTCACCGGCTTTTTGGCCTTGCTGTATCAGGAGGACGGTTAGTGACTGCCGTCCATCGAGGGCTCGTGTCTCGTTTGACGCGGCGCACTGTGGTGCGCGCGAACGGGTGCGGCTTGTCGATTCGCAGGCTCCTGATTGCCGTCGTCGCGGCTGCCTCGCTCGGCGGATTGATCGACGTCGCCGCCGTGACTCCGGCCGGCGCGCAGGGCTTCACCTTCAATCCGCTGCCGCCGCGTCCGAAGCCGCCGAAGGCCGTCAACGACAACCAGATGCTCGTGCAGGCGACCGAGGTCGACTACGACTACAACAATTCGCGCGTCTCCGCGGTCGGCAACGTCCAGCTGTTCTACAACGGCACCAGCGTCGAGGCCGACAGGGTCGTCTACGACCAGAAGACCAAGCGCCTCCATGCCGAAGGCAACATCCGCATGACGGATGCCGAAGGCAAGATCACCTATGCCGAGATCATGGATCTCTCCGACGACTACCGCGACGGTTTCGTCGATTCGCTGCGCGTGGACACCGCCGACCAGACCCGCATGGCCGCGAGCCGCGCCGACCGTTCCAGCGGCAACTACACGGTGTTCGAGAACGGCGTCTACACGGCCTGCGCGCCGTGCAAGGACGATCCGAAGAAGCCACCGCTGTGGCAGGTCAAGGGTGCGCGCATCATCCACGACCAGCAGGAGAAGATGCTGTATTTCGAGACGGCGCAGCTCGAATTCTTCGGCGTGCCGCTCGCCTACATGCCCTACTTCTCGACGCCCGACCCGACCGTGAAGCGCAAGTCCGGCTTCCTGATGCCCGGCTACTTTCCCGGCACGACCAACACCGGCTTCGGCGCCGAGGTTCCCTATTATTGGGCGATCGCGCCCGACATGGACGCAACCATCACCCCGCGCTTCCTGTCGCGGCAGGGTGTGCTGCTGCAGGGTGAATTCCGTCAGCGGCTGATCGACGGTGCCTATCAGATCCGCGCCTATGGCATCGACCAGCTCGATCCCGGCGCCTTTGCGGGACTGCCGGGCGACCGTCAATTCCGCGGCGCCGTCGACACCAAGGGTCAGTTCGCGCTGAACGACAAATGGGTCTGGGGTTGGGACGGCGTCCTGATGTCGGACTACTACTTCTTCTCGGACTACCGTCTGGCGCAGTACCGCGATCCGCTCGGCTCGTTCCTGAACCTGCCGACCGACGCGATTTCGCAGCTCTATCTGACCGGCGTCGGCAATCGCAGCTTCTTCGACGCGCGCACGATGTACTGGCTGAGCTACTCGGGCAACCAGAGCCAGGTGCCGATCGTCTACCCCGTGATCGACTACTCGAACGTGCTCAACTATCCGGTCTTCGGCGGCGAGTTCAGCTACAGGACCAACTTCGTGAACCTGTCGCGTGACGACGCGGTGTTCGACCCGATCACGACGCTCGCCAACACCAACGGCCTGTGCACGACGGCGTCGGCCGATCCGCTCGCGCGCACGCCGTCGCAGTGCCTGCTGCGCGGCTTCCCGGGCACCTACACCCGACTGAGCGCGGAAGCGCAGTGGCGCAAATCCTTCACCGATCCGTTCGGTGAGATCTGGACGCCGTTCGCCATTCTCCGCGCCGATGCGATCAACGCCTCGGTCTCCAACCAGCCGGGCGTCTCGAACTACCTGCCCGTCGGCGACACCCAGGCGTTCCGCCTGATGCCGACCGTCGGCCTCGAATACCGCTATCCCTTCATCAACATTCAGCCCTGGGGCTCGACCACCGTCGAGCCGATCGCCCAGATCATCATCCGGCCGAACGAGACCTATGCCGGCAAGTTCCCGAACGAGGACGCCCAGAGCATGGTGTTCGACACCTCGAACCTGTTCAGCGTCGACAAGTTCTCCGGCTACGACCGCGTCGAGGGCGGCGGCCGCGCCAATGTCGGTGTGCAGTCCACCACGCAGTTCGACAAGGGCGGCGCCGTCAAAGTGCTGTTCGGCCAGTCCTACCAGCTGTTCGGCCTGAACTCCTACGCGGTCCAGGACTCCATCAATACCGGCCTCGATTCCGGCCTCGACAAGCCGCGCTCGGATTACGTCGCGGGCGCCAGCTACTCGCCCAACAGCACCTACACGTTCAGCGTCCGCTCCCGCATGGACGAGCAGACCTGGAACGTGCAGCGCTTCGAGGCGGAAGGCCGTGCCAATTTCAATCGCTGGTCGGTCAGCATGATGTACGGCAATTACGCGCCGCAGCCCGAGCTCGGTTATCTGACCCGCCGCGAAGGCATCCTGACCTCCGGCTCGCTGAAGGTCGCGACCAATTGGGTGGTCTCGGGCTCGGCGCGCTGGGACCTCGAGGCCAACAAGATCAACCAGTATGTGCTCGGCGCCGGCTATGTCGACGATTGCTTCGTGCTGGCGGCGAACTATGTAACTTCGTATAGTTATTCCGCGGGTACGACGCCGCCGGTCTTGAGCCATGCGTTCATGTTCCAGATCGGCTTGCGCACGCTGGCGACCACGTCGGCGACCAGCAGTTCCGCCGGCGGCATCCAGTGAACGGTTTGAAGTGACGGCCGCGTGTTCCCGATCGCAGGTTCACCGCGGCTGACATGCGAGCGACAACCATGACGAATCCATTGCCTGTCTTGCGCCTCCTCCTGGTCTTGGCCGGACTGATCCTGATCGGCACGCCGGCGCGGGCGCAGAACATCGTCGTCATGGTCAACGGCGATCCCATCACCGATTTCGACATCGATCAGCGCTCCAAGCTCGACCAGTTGACGACGCAGAAGACCCCGAGCCGGCAGGCCGTCATCGACGAGCTCATCGAAGACAAGATCAAGATGAAGGAAGGCAAGAAATACGGCGTCGATCCGGGCGTCGCCGACATCAACCAGTCCTATGAGGGCATGGCGCAGCGCATGCGCATCACGCCGGAGCAGCTCACCAAGTCGCTCGAGGTCAAGGGCGTCCGTCCCGAAACCCTGAAAGGCCGCATGAAGGCCGAGATGGTCTGGACCAGCCTCGTTCGCGGCCGCTACAAGGAGCGCCTCCAGGTCGGCGAGCGCGACGTCGCGGCGGCCGTGCAGGCCCAGACCGGAGAGAAGCTCCAGATCGAAGGCACCGAATACAAGATGCAGCCGATCGTGCTGATCGTGCCGCGCGGATCGTCCCCGGCCTTCCTGGAGACCCGCCAGAAGGAGGCCGAGACGTATCGCTCGCGCGTCGCGAGCTGCGACGAAGCCAATTCGCTGTTCCGCTCGACGCCGAACGCGACCATCCGCGAGAGCGTCACCAAGACGACYGCGGAGCTGCCCGAGGCATTGCGCAAGGTGCTCGACGACACGCCGATCGGCCACCTCACAGCGCCAGAGGTGACCAAGCAGGGCATTGAGATGGTCGTGCTCTGCTCGCGCAAGCCGACCATGATCGACACGCCCAAGAAGCGCGAGGTGCGCGAGAAGATGTATCAGGAGAAATACGAGAAGACGCAGAAGGCCTATCTCGATGAGATCCGCAAGGCGGCGATGATCGAATATCGCAACCGCTGATGGCTACGCCCGCTGCAAAGCCCCTCGCCCTGACCCTGGGAGAGCCCGCCGGCATCGGCCCCGACATCACGATCGCAGCCTGGCTCAGGCGCCGTGAATTGAACCTGCCCGCCTTCTATCTGCTCGGCGACGCGGCGCTGATCGCGCGCCGCGCGAAAGCGCTCGGAGCCGGCATCGGCATTGCCGAGGTGAGCGCGGGAGAGGCCGCGGCGGCCTTCGCCGACGCTTTGCCGGTGGTCGCGACCGGCGAGACCGCGACGGCCGGTCCCGGCAAGCCCGACGCATCGAGCGCGCCGGCCGCTCTCGCCTCGATCCGCCATGCGGTCGCCGACGTCCGCGCCGGGCGCGCCGCGGCCATCGTCACCAACCCGATCGCCAAGAGCGTGCTCTATCGCGCAGGCTTCCGCCATCCCGGCCACACCGAATTCCTCGCCGAGCTCGCGGCAGCGGATGGCCACGTGCCGCAACCGGTGATGATGCTGTGGTCGCCGCGGCTCGCCGTGGTGCCGGTGACCATCCACGTCTCGCTGCGCGAGGCGCTCGACCACCTCACCAGCGATCTCATCGTCTCGACCGTGCGCATCGCCGCCGCCGAGCTGACATCACGCTTCGGCATCGCGCGGCCGCGGATCGCGATTTCCGGCCTCAATCCGCATGCCGGCGAGGACGGCTCGCTCGGACACGAGGAGCAGACCATCATCACGCCGGCGCTCAAGACGCTGCGCAGCGACGGCATCGAGGTCAGGGGGCCGCTGCCTGCCGACACCATGTTCCACGACGCCGCGCGAAGCAGCTATGACTGCGCGGTCTGCATGTATCACGACCAGGCGCTGATCCCGATCAAGACGATCGCCTTCGACGACGCGGTCAACGTCACGCTCGGCCTGCCCTTCATCCGGACCTCGCCCGATCACGGCACCGCGTTCGACATCGCAGGCAGCGGCAAGGCCAATCCCGCGAGCCTGATCGCGGCGCTCCAGCTTGCGAGCCGCATGGCGGCGACGTAGTGCCGCCGATCTGAAGTTCCTGCAGTGCAGGCCGCGAGTTCGTTCCAGGAACTTCAGATCGACAAGCGGCACTACGATGATAATTTCTTGGCGCCCTTAGCTTTCCGAAGTTCGTACAAAGGGTGCCGCGGTTTATGACGAACTTCGGAAAGCTAAGGGCACCCGCTGATGAGCGCGATCGACGACCTCCCGCCGCTTCGCGAGGTCATTCGCCAGCATGCTCTGTCGGCCCGCAAATCGTTGGGGCAGAATTTCCTCCTCGACCTCAATCTCACCGCGCGCATCGCGCGCGCGGCCGCGCCGCTGGAAGACTCCACCATCGTCGAGATCGGCCCGGGCCCGGGCGGGCTGACCCGCGCTTTGCTCGCGCTTGGTGCCAGGCGCGTCATCGCGATCGAGCACGACGCGCGCGCGATCCCCGCGCTGCAGGATATTTCCGCGCGCTATCCCGGCCGGCTCGAGATCGTACATGGCGATGCCATGACCTACGACCCGCGCCCGCTGCTCGACGGCGGTCAGGCAAAGATCGTCGCCAACCTGCCCTACAACATCGCGACCCAGCTTCTGATCGGCTGGCTTACGACCGAGCCCTGGCCGCCCTGGTACGAGATGATGGTGCTGATGTTCCAGCGCGAGGTCGGCGAACGCATCGTGGCGCGCGAGGACGAGGAAGCCTATGGCCGTCTCGGCGTGCTCGCCAACTGGCGCTGCGAGACGAAAATCCTGTTCGACATTGCCCCGTCGGCCTTCGTGCCGCCGCCGAAGGTCACCTCCTCCGTCGTGCGCCTGGTGCCGCGCGCAGAGCCTCTCGCCTGCGATCGCCGGCTGCTCGAACAGGTCGCGGCCGCCGCCTTCGGCCAGCGCCGCAAGATGCTGCGGCAGAGCCTGAAGTCGCTTGGCGTCGATCCGGCACGGCTTGCGCAGGCGGCCGGCGTCGACACGACGCGGCGCGCCGAGACCATTCCGATATCGGGCTTTGTTGCCATGGCGCGTGAATTGGCTGATATACGAAGCGAAAGCTAAGAACGAAATTTCGGAGGAAGGAATATGGCGTTGATGCGTCGGCAGTCCCTGGTCAAGTTCGATGCGCCGCTGTGCGAGACCATCGTCGACACGCCGAAGCCGAACGGCGCGGAGGTGCTGGTGCGCATCGAGCGCTGCGGCCTCTGCCATTCCGATTTGCACATCCAGGACGGCTATGCCGATCTCGGCGGCGGCAAGAAGCTCGACACCACGCGCGGCATGACGCTGCCGTTCACACTCGGCCACGAGATCGCGGGCGTGGTCGACGAAGTTGGTCCCGACGTGCCGGCCGGCCTCGTCGGCAGCAAGAAGGCGGTGTTTCCGTGGATCGGCTGCGGCCAGTGCCGCGACTGCAACAATGGCGACGAGAACCTCTGTGCGAAACAGCGCTTCCTCGGCGTCTCCATCGACGGCGGCTTTGCCAGCCACGTGCTGGTGCCCGACGCGAAATACCTGCTCGACTATGATCCCCTACCCGTCAACCAGGCCGCGACCTTGATGTGCTCCGGCGTGACCGCCTACGGCGCGCTCAAGCGCCTGGTCGACCGCCCGCGCCAGCGCAATTTGCTGCTGATCGGCCTCGGCGGCGTCGGCATGATGGGCCTGTCGTTCGCGCAAGCCATGTTCAAGCAGCCGATCACGGTCGCCGACCTCTCGCTGGCCGCGCGCGACACCGCGCTCAAGAACGGCGCAGCCGGCGCCTACGACCCGGCCGAACCGGAAGTGATCCGGCGCATCCTGAAGGAGACCGAAGGCGGCTTCGACGAGATCGTCGATTTCGCCGGCAACGAGAAGTCGATGGCGTTTGCGGTTGCGGTCGCCGCGCGCGGCGGCAAGATCGTGGTGTCCGGCCTGATGGGCGGCCAGTTCACGCTGCCGATGGTGCAATGGGTCTACAAGCGCCTGACCATCGAAGGCTTCATGGTCGGCACCCTCTCGGAAGCGCAGGAGCTGATGGCACTCGCCCGCGCCGGCAAGATCAAGCCGACGCCGATGCGGGAAGAGCCGATGGGCGACGTCCAGAAATGGATCGACGAGCTACGCGCCGGCAAGGTCGTCGGCCGCATCGTGCTGAAGAACTGACACGCGGAGAACCAGCAGCCCTCGGCGGCGGGATCGCATGTCTCGCCGCCCGCCGCTTGCGACAGCGCGAATTCAGCCGGGAACACCCTGCGAACAAGGAACGCTACGAGCCGGGCGGTGTTGGCAGCGCATGTCCATTCGCTGCACGGTCGAAACCGCATTCTTCATTGCCTGGAGCTGCCTCGAGCAGAGCGGCGAGCTCGGCTCGCCGGATGCGACCGCGAACATGCTGCTCGATGCCATCGAAGCGCGGCTCAAGACCGGCGAGCGGCGGCCATTGATGCTTGCCAACAAGGCGATCGACACCTACCGCGAGCAGGTTGCCCAAAGCCGCATGTCGGCCGAACGCAAAACACGCCATCGATAGCGGCCCTCGGACCCGCGGGCCTGGCGGCGTTCAGGCAGGTATCGGCCGGCGGTCTGTCGGGCCGCGCGCGGGGTGCGCACCCGGCAGCAGTGACGCTGCTCGGATCCGCAAGCTCCCTACGTTCACTCCTGAACAGAGCAGACGAGCTCCCTTCGAAATTCCGTAGTTCTCCGGCCGTGAACAGAGTTCGAGGCGTGATCAATTTGCAACGCCGGCGGCCCGCCGGTGTCGGCGACGGTCGGTTCCTCCGCGGAAACGCAGGGTTGGCCAAAACCGATTCCCGGCAAGGCATCAACGACAAGAAGCGTGGGGCCGCACGGAAAGTGGATGACTGAAATGCTGTCGCCAGCGCCCTCGCGGCGGTTTCGGTAGAGGGCTGGGCGCGAACACGGCAGAGCCGGCTATCGCTTCAATTCCGCAAGACGATTGAGCGATCGGATAGCCCGGCGCTGCCGAATTTCGATAGCGCTGGATCGCGCGCGTCTCGCGCCTCAGCTTGCCGCGAGGACAAACACAACTTGCATTAGCGCGCGAACGGCCATTCAATGCCAGCTTGAGCCGACAACATATTCTTTTCTGGTTTTTGAATGCGAACATTTCTCGTCATCCTCGGCATCTGGCTGCTGATCAACGTGCTCTTTGTCGTGATCATGATGCCGCCGCGAAAACCGCGGAAGCCGGATCACCCACGACCGTCCGCCGGCCTGGCCCCGGCAACAATCGAGCGCAACGGCTATCCCTTCGACGAAGACGAGAAGGTCTCGCTTCGCCACGCCATCATCGCCATTGCCATGGGCGCCCTGTTTTCCCTGACGCCGCCGCTGCTCGAAGCCGTGGATGACATCAAGCGGCTGATCAGGAAATGCCGCAAACCGGGCCGGCGGTCCGACGCCGCGGAGACCGATCAATCCCGGGAATCGATCCTTGACGAGCTCCGCGCCCGGGATACGCAGACGTCCGCCGAGGGATCTGCGGCGGACGAGCGAGACAGGCCGAAGCGCTAGCACCTGGCCTTGCTCCGGCACCAATCGCTTGTGCCGCCTTTGGAACGTCATGCGCCTCCGGCGCGTTTGCCCCTCGTGAAGGCAACGACAGTGCCTGAGCCGATGGCGGAGACAGCAGACCACGCCGGCGTACTGCATTGCGCCCGCGAAGGAGCCACACACTTGTTCAGTCTTGGCAAATGGTACGATCCGATATCCGAGCGCTGGATCGAGCCGCGACGCGCGCGCCTGGAAGCTGCATTGCCGACCCCGGCCGCGAACTACCTTCTCGACCTTCAGACGACCGTGGAAGTCAAACGCATCTGGCGCGCGCTGGTCGACTGCTGCACGCATGACTGACGCTCTTCCGCGTGCCCGGAAACGGAGGAACCTCCTGGTGGCCGCGCCGTTGACACTTGCATGAGCGATCCTGCACTCCACGCGAAGCCATTCTCGGCTGCGAAAGCACTACGATATCTGGCGATCGTCATCGGCTGCGCTTGCCTGTTGCTGGCCGCGGTCTGCTTCGTCATCGCGGGCCAGGTCTTCATCGAAACCGGCGTATTCGCGCAATCGAACGCGATCGTGGGCCTCATCAGCGCCGCGCTGGGATTTCTGGCCCTGACGCTTGCGCGCGTCTGGAAACAGGCTTTCGCAATTTCCTTGCGCAACCGCACCGACCCCAACGCTTCAGATTTGTGATCCGCTCCCGCCGAACCTCCCTATGACGTAAACAGCCTCCTCCGTCATTCCGGGATGCGTGCGCGAGCACGCAGGCCCGGAATCCATTGGGCCGCATGCTCTGCCGCGCGATGGATTCCGGGCTCGCGCTGCGCGCGCCCCGGAATGACGAGCGGAGGCCGTGGCCGCCCCACGTGACCCGTCGGGCAAAACACCCCGTCAATCCCTCGCCGCAAAAATATTTTCCTTTTCCGAATTTCGGATTTATGGCATACACGCCTCACCTCGGCCCTGCCAAAGGGGCGTTCGCGACCGTCACGAGAYGCGGGCCGGGYKGCGGTGGACGCGGCAGCGTCGGCGCGGGATGCGTGATGGCAGGGCGGGCAACCGTGAGCCTTACGCGACGCGGTACGACACGGCGCAGTAACAGCGGCCTCGTTGACGTCAGGGGTGAGCACGCGCCAGCCCCGGACGCTCCGGCGGGACCGTCCGCGGACGGAGAAGTCGTGTGGTCCTGACGCCCGGGGTCTGTGCGTCAAGTCWTGCGGTGATGTGGCGGCYCRACCGGGCRCGCGCRTCAGCSAKCYGCATGGCGACGGGGGCAATAGTGCATCGCTCCCCGGGGAGAGCACGAAGGACACCGTTAAAACCATCCGCGCAGGGAAGGCCGGGCGACCGGCAACACCTGTGGTCCAACCCGTGTGCACTTCTGTAGCGCACGGACTTGCGGGTGCCTCCGGCGCCCGGCCTTCCCTGCGCCCTTTGGCCAAGAAGGGGCGATGAGTTGAAGCAAGGCTCGGGCGAAACAAGCCGCGAGAATGCGAAACCATGTCCCCTCACCCGTTCGATAAACACAATCTGGCGGCGCACAGAATGTCGCACCGCTTTTCGCCGACGCGCCCTGCTGGTAGATTGTAGCCATTGCTTTAGGAGTTTTTGATGCACGCGAGGGTTTTCAATCGCGTCCTGGGGCTGGTGGCGCTGGTCACGGCCGCACTCGCTGCTGCGACGCAACCTGCATCGGCCGAGAAGCGCATCGCGCTCGTCGTCGGCAACTCCGCCTACAAGAACATCACTCCGCTCGACAATCCCGCCAAAGACGCAGGCCTGATGGCGGAGACGCTGGCCGGGCTCGGCTTCACCCTCGTCGGCGGCCGCGCGCAACTCGATCTCGACAAGGGCGCGATGGACATCGCCGTGCAGAGCTTTGGGCGGCAGGTCCAGGGCGCCGACGTCGCGCTGTTCTATTATGCCGGCCACGGCGTGCAGGTCGCCGGCGCCAATTATCTCGTGCCGGTCAACGCCAATCCGACCCGCGAGGCCGACGTCGATTTCCAGATGACCGACGTCAATCTGGTGCTGCGGCAGATGCAGGGATCGGGCACGCGCCTCAACCTCGTGATCCTCGATGCCTGCCGCAACAACCCCTTTGGCGCACGCGGTCTGCGCGCATCCGACGGCGGCCTCGCCCAGATGCGCGCGCCCGAGGGCACGCTGATCTCCTACGCCACCCAGCCCGGCAACGTCGCCCAGGACGGCAGCGACGGCCACAGCCCCTACACCAAGGCACTGGCCGCGACGATCCGGGTGTCCGGCCTTGATGTGTTCCAGACCTTCAACCAGGTCGGCCTTGCGGTGAAGCACGCCACCGCCGGCGCGCAGCAGCCCTGGGTCTCGTCCTCGCCGATCGACGGCACCTTCTATTTCGTGCCGCCGACGCAAAGCGCACCGCCGCAGGTCGCCGCCATGCAGCCCGATCCGCTGCCGGATCGCCTGCGCGCCGATCCCGACCGCGTGCCGCTGCGCGATGCCGCGCTGCTGAGCGAATTGAGCGAGCGGCTCTACGAGCACAATTTTGATCCGGACACGCCTGACAGCCTCACCCGCGCGATCACGAAACTGCAGGAGCGGATCGCGATGACGCCGACGGGCGAGCCGACCGAAGGCCTGCTGACGCGCCTGCGCAAGATGGAGGATTTGAAGCCCTGGGGCTCGATCGTCTATGGGCCCGACGGCAACAAATGGGGCATGTCGTGGAACCACGCCTCGCGGCGCGCGGCTGTGGCCGATGCGCGCGGCAATTGTGCCGGTACCAAATGCCCGATCGAGCTCTCCTTCTATGGCACCCGCTGCGGCGCGTTCGCGATCTCCGACAAATCCTGGTCGCTGGTCCAGCGCGACACCGTGCAGCGCGCGAAGGACGCCGCGCTTGACGAATGCGGCAAGGCTGGCAAATCTTGCCGCATTATCGGATCTGTCTGCGCCGACGGCTCCGGCCGCTGATACCTTTTTATTTTGGATTTTTTGATCATGCCGCATGCCGTCACCCGAACGATTGCTCTCACCTCCCTGCTTCTCGCGCTTGCCTCACCATCCGCCTTCGCGCAGTCCGGCAGCGCCGGCGGGGCGATCGGCAATGAAGAGAAATCGCTGTCCGGTTCGCGTTCGGACCGCTCGGCGGAGCCTGCGCCATCGTCCACGCGCCGGAGCAAGCCGGCCGCCGAGGAACCGCGCAGCTCGTCGCGACGCGGCGGTGGCGGTGGCGGCGGCAGCTTCGACGGCGCCTGGATGGTCGTCAGCATCGGCTGCGGCGGCACCACGAGCGGTGCGGTCGTGGTCTCCTCAGGCAAGGTCATCGGCCAAGGTGTCAGCGGCACCGTCAGCCCGAGCGGCTCCGTCAGCACGTTCGGCCAGGGCGAGGGTGTGACCTTCACGGGCGCCGGTCGCCTCGGAGCCCGCAGCGGTTCCGGAACCTTCCGCCGCTCCGACGGCTGCACGGGAACCTGGAGCTCGACCAAGCAATAGCGCGGTCAAAATGCCTGATTTCGGCGGCGGAACGAACGCGCCGCGGGCCCGATTCAAGCCACATCCTCTCCGGATTTGCGGCTCATTGCCACCCAAGTCTTTGACGAGAAAGGGAAGGTAACGAGTTGCGTCGCGTAAACGGGAGACCAGGATGGGCAACCGCACCGCAAAGTTCCTTTCGACTCTAGTCGCCAGCATCATCGCCGGCGCCCCCTTGGCGGCCGTGTCGCAGAACGCGCCCAGCACTCCGAGCACGGCCAACGCAGCCGGCGACTGTCTCGCCTCGCCAAAGGGCAGCGCGCCGCAGGGACAGCATTGGCATTACCGCCTGGAACGCTCGACCAAGCGGCAGTGCTGGTATCTGCGCGCCGAAGGCGGCAAGGTCACGACGACCGCGCAGAGCACGGGCAGCGCGCCGCAGCCGGATTCACCGCCGTCACAGGCGGTCCAGGATGCGCGTGCCGAGTACGTCACGGCGCAGAACGCCGCCGGACCAAATACGCCGACTGCGATCGCGCCCGCTCCGGCCGCAGCGATGGCACAGCCGCAGCCGCAAGGCGGTACCAACGACACAAATGCGCAGCAGCCGTCCGTCGTCGCGCGCTGGCCCGACGCCGCCATGGCAACCGCCTCGCCGGCTCCGCAGCCCGCGCCCGCACCATCGGATCCACGCCCGAACGCGAAACAGGCGGCATCCCCTGCCCCGCTGGCGCTGGCCGCGGCCGATACGCCCACCGACAAGCCGACAGGCTCGCTCCCGACGCTCCTGCTCGTCATCGGCGGCGCGCTGGCGCTCGCCGGTATCCTTGCCAGCCTCATCTACCGCTTCGCCGGCGGACGCGGACGCGTCCAGGCGGGCGACCGCCGCGTCAATTGGGACGATTGGGAACCGCAGGATCAGCGCGCCAGCCGCGCACCCTGGCTCGATGCCACGCCGCGCGCGCAGCAGCCGCAACCGGTGGACTTCGATTCCGTGCGTCCCCGGGCCGCGCAGCGCGCCGCAATCGACCGCGAGATCAAGATCGACCACCAGACCAAAGCGGTCGAAGCGCACGCAGCGTCTGCCCATGCCGCGAAAGCGGAGCCCGACGCGGCCGGGATCGAGACATTCGACGGAGAATTCGAGATTGAGACCTCACCATCACCTCAACTCGCGACCAACCACGCCCACGACGAAGAGCCGGCCGATCGTGATGAGAATGCGCACAACGAGGCTGCCGTCGACGTCGACATCATCACGGCGATGCTGGAACGGCTGTTGAACGAAGGGCCGCGGCTGTCGCCGCCTAGCCCTGAAGCTGGCTTTGCAGATTTCGCACAAAGCCGACGAGGCCCGTCCGCCGCTCGCGCTTGAGCCGCTCGGCCTTCAGGATCGACTGCACCTCGGCGAAGGCCTCGTCGACGTCGTGGTTGATCACGATGTAGTCGTACTCGGCCCAGTGGCTCATCTCGTGGCTGGCGCGGCTCATGCGGTTGCGGATCACCTCGTCGGAATCCTGCGCACGCGAATGCAGGCGCTTCTCGAGATCGGCCGCCGACGGCGGCAGGATGAACACGCTCACGACGTCCGCGCGCGCCTTCTCGCGCAGCTGCTGCGTGCCCTGCCAGTCGATGTCGAACAGCACGTCCTGCCCGGCCGATAGCGCGGCCTCGACGGGACCACGCGGCGTGCCGTAGCGGTTATCGAACACGGTCGCCCATTCCAGCAGCTCGTCGCCCGTCACCATCTGCTCGAACCGAGTCTTGTCGACGAACAGGTAATCCTTGCCATCGACCTCGCCGGGCCGCATCGCGCGCGTGGTTGCCGAGACCGACATTTTCAGCCCCGGCATCCGTTCGATGAGGAGACGCGACAGCGTCGTCTTGCCCGCGCCCGACGGCGAGGACAGCACGAACATCAATCCGCGCCGCTCGACACCGTCAGTTTCGTGACCGCCCGTCGTCATCGATCACTCCAGATTCTGGACCTGCTCGCGGAACTGCTCGACCACGTTCTTCATGGCGAGCCCGGTATTGGTCAGCTCTATGTCGTTCGACTTCGAGCAGCAGGTGTTGACCTCGCGGTGAAACTCCTGCGCCAGGAAATCGAGCTTGCGCCCGACCGGGCCGCCCTTGCCGATCAGCTCGCGCGCCTGGGCGACGTGGGAGGCGATGCGGTCGAGCTCCTCGCGGATGTCCGCCCTGGTCGCGATCATGATCGCTTCCTGCATCAGGCGATCGGAATCGAAACGGTCGGAGGTGTCGAGCAGCGTGGCGATCTGCTCGGCGAGCCTGGCCTTGATCGCCTCCGGCTTGCGGCCGGGCGCGGCCTCGGCCTGCTTCGCCAGCACCTCGACCTCGTCCACCCGCTGGATCAGGATCTGCCCGAGCGAAGTCCCCTCGCGCTTGCGCATCTCGACGAGTTCGGCGAGCGCCTTGTCGAAGGCTTCGGCCACGGCACTACGCGCCGCCTTGTCCTCCTCCTCGTCGCCCTCGGGCTCGGCGACCTCAATGACACCCTTGATGGCCAAAAGTCCGTCGACGCTCGGCGCCACCGCGTCAACCTTGCCGGCGATCACCGAGGCGGCCTTCAGGACGGCGTTGAGCACGTCCTCGTTGACGCGGACGGAGGCGGCAGCATTGGTGCGCTTGACGGTGAGATTGGCATAGACGGTGCCGCGCGACAAAACCTCGCCGGCGCGCTTCTTGGCGTGGGCCTCGAGCTCGTCGAACCCCTGCGGCAGCCGCACCCTGAGGTCAAAGCCCTTKGCATTGACCGACTTCAATTCCCATTCGAACGTGTACGGCCCGCTAGCGCCGTGGCTTCGGGCAAAGCCGGTCATGGACGACAGCGCCATCGGGTCAGTTTCTCCGGACAGATGAGATTCGCGAGGCCATCAAGGCACGCGAATCTTAAGACTTTTTTGCAGGAAAGTGGAATCCGCAGAGACCGCAGGTCAGGGCGGCCCCTAGCGCTGGATCACCGGCGGCGCCGGCTGCGCGGCCCCCTGCCGCGCCGGAGCAGGATTGGCGGGCCGTGCCGGCGGCTTCTTCTGCTGGTTGGGCCGCGCCGGCGTGGTCGCGGTCGGCGTGTCGGCGGCGGCGGGCGCGGCAGCGGCCGGCGCCTGCGCGTCGTCGGCCGGCTCGACCGTATCGTTCTGGATCTGCTTCTCCATCGCGCGGAGCTTGGCGACGTTCTTCTGGTGTGCGTCGTAGGTTTCGGTGAAGGCGTGACCGCCGGTGCCGTCAGCGACGAAGAACAGGTCGCGGGTGCGGGCCGGATTGGCGGCAGCTTCCAGCGAGGCGCGGCCGGGGTTGGCGATCGGGCCCGGCGGCAGGCCCTCGATCACATAGGTGTTGTAGGGCGACGGCTGCGTGATCTCGCTGCGCCTGATCGGGCGGCCCAGCGTGCCCTTGCCGCCGACGAGACCGTAGATGATGGTCGGGTCGGACTGCAGCTTGATCCTCTGCTTCAACCGGTTGGTGAACACGGCGGCGACGCGGCTGCGCTCATCGGGCTTGCCGGTCTCCTTCTCGACGATCGAGGCCAGCGTCACCAGCTGCTCCGGACTCTTGACCGGAATGTCCTGGTTACGGCGTTCCCAGATCTCGGCGAGCACACGCTTGTGCGCCTGCTGCATGCGCTGGATCACCTGCTCGCGCGTGGTGCCGCGCGGGAACTTGTAGGTCTCCGGCAACAGCGTGCCTTCGCGCGGCAGCTCGCGCACGCTGCCGGTGAAGATGTCGTTGTCCGAGAGTCGCGCCACGATCTGCTCGGAGGTCAGCCCTTCCGGAATCGTCACGGCGTGCTGCACCACCTTGCCCTCGACGATGG
>NZ_JBFULT010000074.1:0-19034 GCF_054049755.1 Bradyrhizobium sp. P5_C11_2 | reverse complement strand
CTCCAGCACCTCCATGTTGCCGGTGTCGGGCGCCGAGCAGTTGAACACTTCGGGCGCCAGATGCGAGCGGCCCATCACCTCGCACAGCGGGGCATATTCGAGATTGGTGAGGCCCGCGCCGTGGCCGGACTCCGGCAGGAACAGGTTCCAGAGGCCTTCGGCGCGGGCGAGCGGCTTCAGCTCCTCGACGACGGGATAGACCTTCCACGGCCCGAGCTCCTCCGCCTCGCGGTAGAACCGTTCCTCGTTCGGATAGATGTGCCGGTCCATGAAACTCTCGAGCTTGCGCTTGAGCTCGACGACTTTGGGTGACATC
Organism: Bradyrhizobium sp. P5_C11_2; assembly: GCF_054049755.1. Classification (NCBI taxonomy): domain Bacteria; kingdom Pseudomonadati; phylum Pseudomonadota; class Alphaproteobacteria; order Hyphomicrobiales; family Nitrobacteraceae; genus Bradyrhizobium; species Bradyrhizobium sp. P5_C11_2. Next base: position 18,718 of record NZ_JBFULT010000074.1, on the reverse strand, counting down.
GGATAGAGCATCTTTCGTCTCCTTGATCGACGGACGGCGCTAGCCGATTTCGAGATAGTCCGGCCCGGGCAGTTCTGGGAAGGGCGCCGTCGGCAGCGTCTGGTACCAGAACGCGACCGAGGCGATGTCGTCCTGCAACGGTAGATATTTTGCTTCCTTGACGCCGGGCTGCCAGCCCAGCGCCTGGATGGTCACGCGCAGGTCGGAGCGGAAGCGTACGGGGTCCGGGATGTGCCAGCGATACATGCCGAAGCGCTGCTGCGATTTGTAGACACCATCCGGGCGGATCACCTGCGGCAGGCCGGCATAGGGCGTGGTGAATTCCTGGTAGTGCGATTGTTGCGCCGGGCCCTGGCCGGAATGGGCGACGTAGGGATCGAAATTATAGGCGCCACAAAAATAATCCTCGGTGCCGGTGCCGCAGATCGTCGGGAATGCGCCGTCGCCATCGATGAAGAATTTGATTTCGCCTTCGCCCCACCAGCCGTTGTTGTTGACGCCCCACGCCATGTAGGTGCCGACATAATGCCCGCTGCCCGCGATGCCATCGAGGATGGTGTAGACCTCCTTGTAGGGCAGCGGGTTGGTGCGCCGAAACTGTGCGTGAAAATAGGCACAATCCTCGGGCACATCGGTCAGCGTGTAGTTGATCTGGTAGTAGACGGTCAGCTGCTCCTCGCTGCGGTTCTCCAGCGTGAACCGCGCACGCTCGCGGAACGGCATTTCCCAGTAGCAGTTGAAGGCACGGCCGGGATTGACGCAGACCGCGAGCGAGGACACTTGCGCGAACTCCTCCCACCCGCAGGCGAAGAAATCGCCGGCCGGACATTCCACGCTCGGCAGCGTTTGGTCGTCCCAATAGACCCGCAGGATCGAATGGCGCAGGCGCCCGCGCGCCAGGGTCATCCATATCTGCTGGATCGCACCCTGGCCCTGGATGTCGGCAAGCGTGAAGGTCGTGCCGGGCTCGATGACGACATAGGGCGACACCTTCCAGCCCTGCCCGAGATCGCGGGCCTGACGCGCCGCGGACCCGTCGACGGACATTCCGCCCTTGCCCTTGTCGCCGGTGAAATTCTCGGGGCTGATCGAACGCGTCTGCGCATGCGACAGGCGCGACAGATTGCCGAGATGCATGCCCAATCCGGAAAACGCCATTGTGTCCTCGATCCAGGGGGTAGGATGATCCGATATATCGCCCCCGAATCTACCAAAAGATGAAGATGGTCGCGCACGGACAGGGTCCTTGCGCGATCGCGCGGCGGCTTAAGCGGGACGATACTCCCTGAACTTCTCGCGTAGCGCCGATTTGAGCACCTTGCCGGTGCCGGTCATCGGGAATTCGTCCAGGAACTCGACGGCATCGGGCATCCACCAGCTCGCGATCCTCGGGCGCATGTGGTCGAGCAGGGTCTTGCCGTCGACCGTCGCTCCCTTCTTGCGGACGACGAGGAGGAGCGGGCGCTCCTGCCATTTCTCGTGCGCGATGGCGACGACGGCGGCCTGGAGCACATCGGGATGCGACAGCGCGATGTCCTCGAGCTGGATCGAGGAGATCCATTCGCCGCCGGACTTGATCACGTCCTTGGAGCGGTCGGTCAGCGTGACGTGGCCCTGGGCGTCGATCACGGCCATGTCGCCGGTGATCAGCCAGCCGTCGCGGTCGAGGCCTTCCTCTAACTTCATGTAGCCCGAGGCGACCCAGGGACCACGGGCACGCAGATGGCCGACGGTCTTGCCGTCGCGCGGCAGCTCAACGCCGCCGTCGTCGACGATACGCAAGGCGGTGCCGAAACACGCCCGGCCCGACACCTGGCGCCGGTCGAATTTCTCCTTGTCGCTGAGATGCTCCGAGCCGGGCCGCAGGCCCGGCATCGAGCAGCCCAATGCCTCGGTCATGCCCCAGGCCTGGATGTAGTCGATGCTGTACTCGCGCTTGAGCTTCTCGACCATCGCGCGCGGCGGGGCGGAGCCCGACGACAGTGTTGCCCGCAGCGTCGAGAATCTGTTGCCGGTGCGCGCGARCCAGTCGAGCAGGATCAGCCAGAAGCTCGGCACGCCTGCCGACAGCGTGACCTTCTCGCCCTCCAGCAGCTCAAAGAGCTTGTCGGGCTCGTAGTTGCGGCCGGGCAGCACCAGCTTCGAGCCGGTATAGGGCGCGGTGAACGGCATGTTCCAGCCATTGCCATGGAACAGCGGTGCCATCGGCATCATCACCTCGCGCACGCCTTCCATATGCCCCGGCAGGAAGTCGAAGTTGCAACACGTCATGGTCTGAAGGATCGCGGCGCGGTGCGAATAGATCACGCCCTTCGGATTGCCCGTGGTGCCCGAGGTGTAGCAGATGGTGGATGCGGACTTTTCGTCGAACAGCGGCCAGGCGAAACCGGCATCGGTCTCGTTTTCCAGAAGCTCCTCGTAGCAATGGACGTTCGCAAGCGTCGTCTCCGGCATCCGCTCGCGCGAGGACATCACGACGTAAGCCTCGATCGTCTTGAGCTGCGGCGCGATCGCCTCGACGATCGGYAGCGTGGCGCGGTCGACGAACAGCAGCCGGTCTTCGGCATGGTTGATGATGTAGACGAGCTGCTCGGGAAACAGCCGCGGATTGACGGTGTGCAGCACATAGCCCATGCCGGGAGCTGCATAGAACATCTCGAAATGGCGGTGGGTATTCCACGCGAGTGTACCGACGCGGTCGCCGGGCTTGATGCCGAGCCGCTGCAAGGCCAGCGCCATGCGCTTGATGCGCGGATGCGCATCCGCATAGGTGTAGCGATGGATGTCGCCTTCGATCTCGCGCGCGACGATTTCCGCTTCGCCGTGATAGTCGGCGGCATACTGGATCAGGCCGCTGATCAGGAGCGGCATGTCCATCATCAATCCCTGCATGGTCTCCTCCGGACCGCCACGTCGTTGCATGGCGTACGCTTGTGATTTGTCCGCACGGTAGCGGAACGTCATGCGACGTTCACGCAAAAAACAGCGGACGCGATTGCATGCGTCACTTTTTCGGGGCTAACTGATGCGAGCTGTCGGCGAAGCAGCGTCCGCCGGGGAGGAAATGGATGTCAGCGGAAAAACACAAGACCGGCGCAGCCGGCGCGTCTACGATCGACATCGCTGCATTGCGTGCGCGCTATCGCGACGAGCGCGACCTTCGCCTGCGTGCCGAGGGCAAGGCGCAATACGTCGAGGTGACCGGCGACTTCAGCCGCTATCTCGACGATCCCTGGGCCGATCCCGGATTTGTACGCGAAGCCGTCAGCGAACAGACCGAGGTGCTCATCGTCGGCGGCGGCTTCGGTGGCCTGCTCTGCGGTGCGCGTCTGCGCGAAGCCGGCGTCTGCGAATTTCGTATCGTGGAAAAGGCCGCTGACTTCGGCGGCACCTGGTACTGGAATCGCTACCCCGGTGCGGCCTGCGATACCGAGAGCTACATCTATCTGCCGCTGCTGGAACAGACCGGCTACATGCCGGTGCGCAAATACGCGCGGGCTCCCGAGATCTACGAACACTCGCGCCGCATCGGCCGCCACTTCGGGCTCTACGAGCGTGCGCTGTTTCAGACCGTCATCTCGCGGATGACGTGGCAGGAGCAGGAGGGGCGCTGGCTGGTCGAGACCGATCGCGGTGATCGCATCCGTGCGCGCTTCGTCATTCTCGCAGGCGGTCCGCTGAGCCGGCCGAAGCTGCCCGGCATTCCCGGCATCGAAAGTTTCAAGGGTCACAGCTTCCACACCAGCCGCTGGGACTATGCCTACACCGGCGGCAACGCCGAAGGCGGTCTCGCCGCTCTCGCCGACAAGCGCGTCGGCATCATCGGCACCGGCGCGACCGCCGTGCAATGCGTGCCGCATCTCGGCCGCTCGGCGAAAGAGCTCTACGTGTTCCAGCGCACGCCGTCCGCGATCGGCGTGCGCGATGACCGGCCGACGGATCAAACCTGGGCAGAGAGCCTGAAGCCCGGCTGGCAGCGCGAGCGCATGGACAATTTCACCGCCGTGATCTCGGGCGAGCCGTTCGAGCAGGATCTGGTGCAGGACGGCTGGACCGGCCTGCTCGGAGAGATTTTGCTGGCGCCGCGCCGCCAGCCGCAGCCGGTGACCTCGATGGAGGAGGCGCTGAAGGTCATCGAGCAGGCCGACTACCGCAAGATGGAGGAGATCCGGGCGCGCGTCGACGCTGTCGTCAAGGACGAAGCGGCCGCTGCGGCGTTAAAGCCCTGGTACAAGGCATTCTGCAAGCGGCCGTGCTTCCACGACGAATATCTCGACAGCTTCAATCGCCCCAACGTGCATCTCGTCGACACCAAGGGACGGGGCGTCGACCGCATCACCGGGAACGCCGTCATCGCCGACGGCAAGGCCTACGAACTCGACTGCCTGATCTATGCCAGCGGCTTCGAGGTCGGCACCGACTACGCCCGCCGCATGGGATTTGAAGTCTACGGCCGCGACGGCGTGAGCCTGTCCGAATGCTGGCGCGACGGTGTCAAGACGCTGCACGGCTTCTACAGCCGCGGCTTCCCGAACTGTTTCCTGATCGTCACGGTGCAGGCCGGCCAGAGCGCCAATTTTCCGCACGTCATCGACGAGCAGTCGCAGCACATCGCCTATGTGATCGCCGAGGCGCGCAAGCGCGGCGCGAGGACGCTGGAGCCGACGCCTGCAGCCGAGAGCGCCTGGGTCGACGAGGTCGTCAGAGCGGCGCTCGGTCGCCAGACCTATCTCGCCGAATGCACGCCAGGCTATTACAACAATGAAGGCGTGTTCGACCCGGTCGCGGCCCGCAACAGCCAGTACTGGCGCGGGCCGGTGGCGTTCCTGCGGCTGCTCGAACGATGGCGCAAGGAGGGCAAGCTGGATGGGCTGGAATTGACCTACGAGACCGCCGCGGCGGGCGGCCCCGCGGTTCCGGCTTGAGCGGCATGGTCCCGCAGCACCAGAGCATCACGGTGGATTTCCTGCTGGGAGCCGAGGCGGGGTGACTTTGCGGGCGTTGCGACTTGCCGGTGTCAAGAGCTTTGCTTGGATCGATTGTAGCTGTCGGGGCTTGAGCGATCGCAACTGGCGTAGGATCATGCCCCGCGCGAGCCGGTCGTGCACCCAGGGAGAGGAACGAGCCATGATCAAGGGCAGGACTGTCGCGACGGCGATGATCGGTGCGACCGCGCTGCTGCTCTCGCTGGTGCCCGCGGCCAAGGCTGCGCAATGCGGCAGCTCATCGGCCGGGTTTGAGGCCTGGAAGCGCGAGTTCAGCGCGGAGGCGCAGGGCAAGGGCATCGGCCAGACCGCGATCTCGGCCTTGATGCAGACCAATTACGCCGGCGCGACCATTGCAGCCGACCGCGGCCAGCGCAGCTTCTCGCTCTCGCTCGACCAGTTCCTCGCCAAGCGCGGCGCCACCACCATCGTCGCCAAGGGCCGCCAGCTCAAGCAGTCACAGGCCGCCTTGTTCGCCTCGATCCAGCAGCGCTATGGCGTGCCGCCCGGGCCGCTGATCGCGATCTGGGGCATGGAGACCGGCTTCGGCAGCCAGCGCGGCAATCAGAACATGCTGTCGTCGATCGCAACGCTTGCATATGACTGCCGCCGTCCCGAATTCTTCACCGACCAGCTCTACGCCGCGCTGAAGCTGATCGACCGCGGCACGCTGTCGGGGGCAACCCGCGGCTCCATGCATGGCGAGGTCGGCCAGACCCAGTTCATGCCCAAGAACATCCTGGCCTATGGCACCGGCAATCTCGAGGTCGCCGCCAACGCGCTGAACTCGACCGCGAATTTCCTCAAGGCCCATGGCTGGCGCGCGGGAGCCGGTTACCAGCCGGGCGAGCCGAATTTCGCCGCGATCGAGGCCTGGAATGCGGCCGGCGTCTATCAGAAGGCGRTAGCGCTGATGGGACGGCAGATCGATGAGGGCGGCGGCGCGGCGGCGTCGCGCTGACTCGTTCAGCAAGGCGTGATCTGCCGGCGCGAGAAAGTTGTTGCCGTCCGGAACTGACGGCATGAGGTTTGCTTTGATCAGGTTCGGGGCTGGGAATGAGGAGACTCAATATGGCAACCCAGATCGTGATGGACCAAACCGGCGATACCCGCCACGAGTTTGATCCCGACAATGCCGAAGCGCTGGCGCGGGCCGAACGGCGCTTTCGGGAGTTGACCGGAGCCGGCTTCACCGCCGCCTTCCGGACCGGGCCCGGCGAAGTTACCCGTATCAAGTCGTTCGATCCGACCGCGCAGGAAACGCTGTTCTATCCCCGCCTGGTCGGCGGTTGATCTGAGCTGCTCATGATCGCGGCACTGTGGTTTCGCGCGCCGGCGCGAGCGCGCCTGCATGCGTTACGCGAGCTCTACCGGCGCTTCTTCGGCGAGAACACGCCGGATGCCCGCGGGCGCCGGCTTCTGGCCGAGTGGCTGTCGCCGGCTCAGCGCGCGCAATTCGAGCAGCACCGGTATTTCGACGTCATCGGTTGCGATAGCGGCAAGAGGTATCGCATCCACTACGGCACCGCCGCCAATGTCCACGAGATCGACGAGGCGGGGATTGCGACGATGGGGTGGTGCTTCGTCCCGTCAGGCTTCCTCGTGCCGGGCGACGTCATGCTGGCGCAGAAGATCGCGCTCGAGACCGACGAGAAGGGCGCGCTGGCGCTCGCCAACAGATTTCCGCCGGCAACGCATTCGGAGCACTTTTACCGGCGGCCGTTCTAGCGACGCGGGCGGTCGCGAGATCAGAAATGCGTGGTGCGGTAGGCATCCAGTGCATGCGCCGCAAAGACGCCGGCGCTGCAAAGGGCGAGCACGGCTGAGATCAGCTCGATCATAGCTCATCCTCCCGTGGCGGCTGGGCGACGAGATGCTGGCAGCAGGCAAAATCATAGATGAGGTCGAGGAAGAATTGCATGGTGGCCGTCCCTGTCTGATTTTGACAACTAGATAACCGGCCATCTGTTTCAGGCGTGTTTCGTCGATTTCGGAAAGGGGTTTCGCGGGGAACCCCGGGGCTGGTTTTGGCGGGACAGAGCCGCTACATGCCGCCTTTATCCGTCCCTTTGAGACGCCCGCGTCCAGCGCGCGGCACTTCATATTCCGRGGCAAAATAATGGCACAGGTGGAGTGGTTCGACGATCTCACCGTCGGAATGCGTTTCAAATCTCCCGAGGTTCAGGTCACCGAGGCCGATATCAAGCGCTTTGCGGCCGAGTTCGACCCGCAGCCGATGCATCTCGACCACGAGGCCGCCGAAAAGACCCTGTTCAAGGGCCTCGCTGCGTCGGGATGGCACACCGCGGCTATGGCCATGAACCTCGCGATCCAGACCCGTCCCTTCGGCCCGCATCCGCTGATCGGCGCGGGCGTCGACGGCCTGCGCTGGATGCTCCCGGTGCGCCCCAATGACCGGCTGCATCTGGTCGGCGAGGTCATGAGCCTGACGCCGTCGAAATCGAAGCCGCAGGGCATCGCGCTGGTGAAATGGACCATGTTCAACCAGAACGGCGAGGAGGTTTACACCTTCACCCCGATCGCGATCGTGCCCCGGCGGGGCTAGGGAGGCGTTCACCATCGGCCTTGACCCCGGCAGCTGAAACCCTTGCGGGCCGGGGACAGAGGTGGTCATCTCAGCCCGGGGAACACGCTGGAGGCTGACATGAAACGAATCCTTCTCGCCGCCGGGATGCTTGCAGGCATCGTGTGCGCGGGACCCGCGGTGGCGCAACAATCCAAGGTCGGCGACTGGACCATCGAGAAGCGCACCCAGGACACCCACTGCAACGCGAGCCGCGGCTACAAGGACAAGGATGACGAGAACCGCGACTACGTCGTCGTCATCACCTATTCCGACAAGGCCATCGTGATCGTGATGATCTACGACGGCTGGGAGTGGGACAAGGTCGGGGAGATCCTTCGCGCAGATGTCGGTACCGATGACGCCGACATCATGAAGAAGGCGAAGTGGGAGGTCATGGACAAGACCACCGTGCGCGGCATCTTCGAGTACGACCAGTCGCTCATGGACCGGCTGTCGAAGGCCAAGCGCCTCACGCTCGATTTCGAGGACGATGACGACGACAGCATCGAGATGCAGATCCCGCGCGCCGGCGAAGCGCTGGCGGCGCTGAAGTTCTGCGAGGAGAACCGGAAGTAGCAGCCGACGCCGGCCGTGAAGCCGGCGCGCTTTGGCAGCAGCCCTGATCTAGTGCCCAGCCTCATGGCCGACGCCCTGGACTGGCGCCACACTGGAGCCGCTGCCGTGATGCACCAGCGGCTTCATGCCGGTGACGGTCCGCAGCAGCACATAGAACACCGGCGTCAGGAACAGGCCGAACACGGTGACGCCGATCATGCCGGAGAACACCGCCACGCCCATGGCGCGGCGCATCTCGGAGCCTGCGCCGGTCGAGAGCACCAGCGGCAGCACGCCCATGATGAATGCCATCGACGTCATCAGGATCGGGCGAAGCCGCAACCGGCTCGCCTCGATCGCGGCTCTAATCGGCGTGCGTCCGGCGAATTCGAGCTCGCGCGCGAATTCGACGATCAGGATCGCGTTCTTGGCCGAGAGGCCCACGAGCACGATCAGCCCGATCTGGGTGAAGACATTGTTGTCGCCCTTCGAGATCCAGACGCCGAACATCGCAGCCAGCAGCCCCATCGGCACGATCATGATGATCGAGAGCGGCAGGGTCAGGCTTTCATAGAGCGCGGCCAGCACCAGGAACACCAGCAGGATCGCCAGCGGGAAGACCCAGAGGCCGGAATTGCCGGCGATGAACTCCTGATAGGTCAGGTCGGTCCATTCGAAGGCGAAGCCGGGCGGCAGCACCTCCGCCGCGATCCGCGTCGCGACTTCCTGCGCCTGGCCCGATGAATAGCCGGGCGCGGCGGCCGCGTTGATGTCGGAGGAGAGGAAGCCGTTGTAGCGGATCGCGCGCTCGGGGCCTGCACTCTGGCGGATCTTGAGCAACGCCGACAGCGGCACCATGTCGCCCGAGGACGAGCGCACCTTCAACTGCCTGATGTCGTCGGCGCGGGCGCGGAACGGCGCATCGGCCTGGACATAGACGGAGTAGGTGCGGCCAAACTTGTTGAAGTCGTTGACGTAGTAGGAGCCGAGGTAGATCTGGAGCGTGTTGAACACCTCCGTCACGGGCACGCCAAGTTGCAGCGCCTTGGTGCGGTCGATGTCGGCGAAGAGCTGGGGCACGTTGACCTGGAAGCTCGAGAACACGCCGGCGATCTCCGGCGCCTTCTGCATCGCCGCCATGAATGCCTTCGTCGCCTCGTTCAGCGCCTCGTAGCCGAGACCGGCACGGTCCTCGATCTGGAGCTTGAAGCCACCGATGGTGCCGAGACCGTTGACCGGCGGCGGCGGGAACATGGCGATGAAGGCTTCCTGGATGCCGGCGTATTTCTTGTTGAGATCGGCCGCGATGGCATTCCCGCTCAGGGCCGGACCCTTGCGCTCGTCGAACGGCTTCAGCGTCGAGAACACGATGCCGGCATTGGAGGAGTTGGTAAAGCCGGAGATCGACAGGCCCGGGAAGGCGACCGAACTCTCGACACCGGGCTGGGTCAGCGCGACGTCGCTCATCTTGCGGATTACCTCTTCGGTGCGGTCGAGCGTTGCACCGTCAGGCAGCCGCGAGAAGCCGACCAGGTACTGCTTGTCCTGGCCCGGCACGAAGCCGCTCGGCACCTGCTGGAACAGGAAGGCGGTGAGGCCGACCAGCACGACGTAAAGACCCATCACCGCGGCCTTGCCGGAGATCACCTTGGTGACGGTGCCGCTGTAATTCTCCGAGGAGCGCGTGAACGCCTTGTTGAAGCCGCGGAAGAACCAGCCGAGGCCCTTCTCCATGATGATCGTCAGCCGGTCCTTCGGCTCGTTATGGCCCTTGAGCAGCAGCGCCGACAATGCCGGCGACAGCGTCAACGAGTTGACCGCGGAGATCACGGTCGAGATCGCGATGGTCAGCGCGAACTGCTTGTAGAACTGCCCGGTAAGACCGGAGATGAAGGCGAGCGGCACGAACACCGCGATCAGCACCATGGCAATCGCGATGATCGGGCCCGAAACCTCGCGCATCGCCTGGTAGGTGGCGTCGCGCGGCGACAGCCCGCCTTCGATGTTGCGCTCGACGTTCTCGACCACCACGATGGCGTCGTCGACGACGATGCCGATCGCGAGCACGAGGCCGAACAGGCTGAGCGCGTTGATGGAGAAGCCGAACACGTGCATCACCGCGAAGGTGCCGACGATCGACACGGGCACCGCGAGCAGCGGAATGATCGAGGCGCGCCAGGTCTGGAGGAACAGGATCACGACCAGCACCACCAGCGCCATCGCCTCCAGCAGCGTGTGGATCACCGCCTCGATCGAGGAGCGCACGAACTGGGTGGGGTCGTAAACGATCTGGTAGGACACGCCTTCCGGCATGTTCTTCTTGATCTCGGCCATGGTGGCGCGGACGTGGTCGGAGATCTCGAGCGCGTTGGAGCCCGGTGCCTGGAAGATCGGGATCGCCACCGCCTGCTTGTTGTCGAGCAGCGAGCGCAGGCCGTATTCGGAGGCGCCGAGCTCGATGCGCGCGACGTCGCGTAAGCGCACCACCTCGCCACGCGTACCGGTCTTGACCACGATGTCGCCGAACTGCTCCTCGTTCGCGAGCCGCCCCTCCGCATTGACGGAGAGCTGGAGGTCGATGCCCTTGACGTTCGGGGAGGAGCCGACCACGCCGGCGGCGGCCTCGACGTTCTGCGCCTGGATCGACTTGACGATGTCGCTCGCGGTCAGCCCGTGCTCGGCGGCCTTCTGGGGATCGACCCAGACCCGCATCGAATAGTCGCCGGCGCCGTAGAGCTGGACGTCGCCGACGCCGTCGATCCGCGCCAGCCGGTCCTTGACGTTGAGCACCGCGTAGTTGCGCAGATACGTCATGTCGTAGCGGTTGTTCGGCGACAGCAGATGCACGACCATGGTGAGGTCGGGCGACGATTTCTTGGTGATGATGCCGAGCTGGCGCACCACGGCGGGCAGGCGCGGCTCGGCCTGCTGCACGCGGTTCTGCACCAGCTGCGTCGCCTTGTCGGGATCGGTGCCGAGCCGGAACGTCACCGTCAGCGTCATCGCGCCGTCGGTGGTCGCCTGGCTCGACATGTAGAGCATGTTCTCGACGCCGTTGATCTGCTCCTCGATTGGAGTAGCCACCGTCTCCGCGATCACCTTCGGATTGGCGCCGGGATAGGTCGCGCGCACCAGGACCGACGGCGGCACGACGTCCGGATATTCCGAGATCGGCATCGCAAACAGCGAGATCAGCCCCGCGAGGAAGATCAGAACGGAGAGCACACCGGCGAAAATCGGACGGTCGATAAAGAACTTTGAGAGATTCATGGCCTTGCCCCTGGGCAATATCTTGCGATTCTCCGACAACTCCCCCGGTCATTCCGGGGCGCGGGCGAAGCCCGCGAACCCGGAATCCGGAGGTGAAGTGGTCGGAGTTTCCAAACTTCGAGATTCCGGGCTCGCGACTTCGTCGCGCCCCGGAATGACGTTACTTAGCGCTGCACGACGTCCTGGTTGCTGTGGTTGGCGGCCTGCTGCGGTCCGCGCGCGCCCATCGCGGCGACCTCCGTCTTGAGGAGGGCGCCCGGACGCACGCGCTGCAGGCCATTGACGATGATGCGGTCGCCGGGCTTCAGCCCTGCCGTTACGATACGCAACCCATCGACGGAGCCGCCGAGCGTGATCGGCCGGTAGACCGCGCGGCTGTCGTCGCCGACCGCCATCACGAACTTCTTGTCCTGGTCGGTGCCGATCGCACGTTCGTCGATCATCACCAGCGTCTGCTGCTTCGGCTGCCCCATGCGCACGCGGGCGAACTGGCCGGGAATGAGACGCCCGTCCTCGTTCCGGAACACCGCGCGGACGCGGATGGTGCCGCTCTGGCCGTTGACCTGGTTGTCGATGAGCTGGATGTGGCCCTTCGCCGACAGGCCGCCCGAGGTCGCCATCTCGACCGGGATCTGGTCGAGATTGCCGCGCTTGCCGGAGGTATCCGCGATCGAGTTCAGCGCGCGCAGCACGACCTCCTCATCCGCATCGAAGGACGCGTAGATCGGATTGACCGAGACCAGCGAGGTCAGGACCGGGGAGGCGGTGCCGGCGGCGACGAGATTGCCGACGGTGATCTCGATCTTGCCGACGCGGCCGTCGACCGGCGCGCGCACCTCGGTGTAATCGAGATTGAGCCTTGCGGTCTGGAGCGTCGCCTCGGCCGCCTTGACGTTGGCGATCGCCTCGCGATTGGCGTTGTCGCGCTGGTCGTAGTCGCGCCGCGTGACCACGGCGTTGCCGACGAGCTGCGCGCCGCGCTCGAGCTCGCTCTGGGTGAACACCACCCGCGCCTTGGCGGCCTCGAGCTGGGCGTTGGCCTTGTCGACCTCGGCCGCGTAGGGCGCCGGATCGATCTTGAACAGGATGTCGCCGGCTTTCACCAGCGCGCCCTCGGTGAAATTGGCCGACATGATCGCGCCCGCCACGCGCGGCCGGAGCTCGACGCGGTGAATGGCTTCAAGCCGGCCGGAGAATTCGTCCCACAGCACGGTCGGCCGCGGCTCGATCATCGCGACTGTGACGGAGACGGCCTGTTCGGCCGCGGCGGCCGTCGCGGTCGCCTGCGCGGCACGAAGATAATGGCCGGTTGCGATCGAGCCGGCCACGGCGAGGGCGCCCACGATGGCGACGCCGCCGAGAAGGCGGCGGAAACGACCGGTGCGGGGGGAGTTTTGCGAGGGATGCATTTGCGCGCTCCAGATATGTAGTGTTCACTACAGATGTGGAGCTGGATGTCGCAGTGCAAGATACTTATGTACCATTCACTAAAAAAATTGTAGCGGCATACCGCAAGAATTGGAAGACGGTAGAGAAAATAAAGCTAGAACAAATAGATAGGATTAGGCGTTAAGCCTCAGGCAGAACGTGAATTCCGAGGAGACAGGCACATGGGCATGGGACGCCCCCGCGAATTCGACGCCGAAACGGCGTTGGACCAGGCGATGGAAGTGTTTTGGCGCCATGGCTATGAGGGCGCCACCATCGCGCAGCTGACCGAAGCCATGGGCATCAACCCGCCCAGCCTTTATGCCTGTTTCGGCAACAAGGAAGGGCTGCTGAAGGCCGCGCTCGACCGCTACACCAAGCTGCGTGGCGTCTGGATGGACGAGGTGGTCGCCGCACCGACCGCCCGTGATGTTGCCGAGCGGATGCTGATGGGCATCGCCGACAAGCAGACCGATCCCGCCAACCCGCCCGGCTGCCTGCTCGTGCAGGGCGGCATTGCCTGCGGCACCGGCTCTGAAAACGTCCCCTTCGAACTCGCCGCCCGCCGCGCCCAGAACGAAGACCAGCTCCGCGACCGTTTTGTCCGCGCCAAGGCGGAAGGCGATCTCAAGCCGGGGTCGGATCCGGCCGCGCTCGCGCGCTACGTCTCGGCCGTCTCGGTCGGCATGGGCGTGATGGCGTCCTCGGGCTCCGACCGCGAGGCGCYGCGTCAGGTCGCGAGCGTCGCGGTGCAGGCCGTCGCGGCGCAGTCGGAGCGGGGATAGCGCGCGACTTCGAGCGCCAACCGTCAACCTCTCTCGATCATCCAACGGTTGACCGCCTGGTGGAAGTTAAGCGGGCCCGGAACGGTCATGTGCGTCTTGACGTACGTGAAACCCGCCTTTTGAAGCGTGCGGTTCGGAGCCACATTGAACGCGTTGGGCTCACAGAAGAGTTGCTTCAACTTCAGAACCTGGAAGTAGAGTTCGACGGTCTGTCGGACACACTCCACGCCAATCCCCTGCTTGCGCAGCGAGGGATCCGTGATGTGCAAATGCATATTTGCGTGCTGGCCAATGCGGATCTTGTCAGCGGTCGAGAACCCCAAGAACCTGTCGTCGGCGAGCCAGCTGACCAAAAAGCCGCCTCGCTGCTCGACAGGCCGCTCGAACATCTGCTCATAAAGCCGCTGCCATTGTGATGGCGGCGGCAGTCGCGTTGGGTCGACCCCGAGCATTTCCAGGTGCTCTGGCGTCGCTGCGTGGAAATACTCGATGATCTCTGCGGTTTCCTGCAGCGTCATCGGTCGAACGGTGATGGCCATTGGGCAGTCCTTCATCGTGATGATTTAAAGCAATCCGGTCTCAATTGTGAGAGCCATTTCACACAATCTAAGTTTGAATCGCGCTAAAGTAGTTAAATAACACCAAGACAACTTTTAACGCCCTCATTTCCATATATCAATCACACCCACAGCAGGTCGATCATGCCTTCAGCGACGACGAACAAGGCGGTTGTCACTTTGGACGCCGCCAGCGCGACCATGACAATTACTGCCCCGGATCAAACCTCCGAGACGTACCAGATCGACAAATTCCCCGACGCAGGCTCGACGCTCGTCTCGGCGGCGAAGCAGGAGATACTAACCGACCTCGATCTTCATGAAATGATCGCCAATCTGTCGCGCGTTTCGGAACTTCTTTATCTGGCTTACTGCGGGGTCGCTGGAACCCACGTGCAGGCGACCATCTCCGACCGCCGCAAGGTCTTCCTGGATCTCTGCGCCGACTGCGTCACGGCGATGACGAGTTTCGAAACTGCCGGGCGTCGCATCGGCAACGACGTCGCCGAAGCATTTCACTGGCTGATCAAGGGGCAGGAAAAGCGCGCGATGGCCCGGCTCACTGCATCGGGGAAGGAAGCCGCGGCCATGGCGCAAACGGCGCAGGGCCTCGCGGACCGGAGTGCAGCGCTCGGGACCGACGTGCAAAAGGATCAACACGACACCCTTGAGCTCAGTGCGCTGGAGCAGGACGAGCTGGCCAAGATTCGCGTGGCGCGCGCGCAGATGGAAGCCGAACAGTCCAAGCAGAAGTCGATGAACGAACAACTGGCGAGCAGCATCGCCACGCTCAATGGGCTGTATGAAGACGCCAAATCGCGCGAAGAAAAGGAAGAGGAGCGCGCTTTCATCACGGGCATTGTCAGCAGCGTGACCTCCGGCCTTGGATCCGCGTTCGGTGCCTACACGGCGGCCAAGAACCCGCTCGGGACGGTGGCCGCAAACTTGTCGCGCAAACCGAACCAGGACGATCCCGGCCAATCCAACTCAGGCCAGGAGACCACGGACTCCGGCGAAACATCCGACTCTACCGGGCAGACCGCTGGCGGTGACGTCGACACCAAAGCCGGGAACGATACCACGACCGACAAAGGGACAGGCGGCAAGAAGGGCGACGGGTCGACAGCCGCCGGCATCGCCGCCGGTCTCGATGGCGCGGGAAAGACCACCAAGGAAATGTCCCAGGACGCGGCCAAGGCCGGCGAGTCGGTCCGTCAGGAGAAGATGAGACTGCTCGACCAAAAGTTGGCGCAGGAAGCGTCCAAGCGTGAGATCGTTGCCCAGCTAGCGGAGCTGAGCTCGAAACTCTCCTCTTCGGACACTGAGCAGAAGATCCACGAGTCGGCTCAGGTGGCGCTGCAGATCGCGGTGTGGGCCTTTGCCAACATCACCACGACCCTGGTGGTGACCCGGCAGTTCTGGGAGAACGTGAAGAAGGCGTGCGATCGTCTGGCCGATTCCGACATCAGCACCAAGATCGGTGACGAGTTGGCAAGTGGAGACGATCCGAAGGCGAGGGTCGAATACTACCTGAGCGACATGTTCATGCCGTCTGCCATCGCCTATCTCGCGCGTTGGGCCGCGCTGGCCGACCTCGGTCGCGAATACAAGGAGGGTTCGATCAAGGCTCGCGACACCTCCATCGAGAACATCAATCTGTCGCCGAGCATAAGCGAAGCGCGTGCACTGCTTGAGCCGCTGAAAGCCAAGGTCCAGTCGGAATTGGCCAACGACAAGCTCGCCTCCACGGCGCGATCGGACAAGGTGAAGGCAGAATTGGCTCTCCTTGGCTCGACAGCTTGATTGGCACGTCGAGCCTGTATCCAAGCCGCGACCTGYGAGCTGGGCGGCGGATCACCGACTGAAAGCTTTTCCAGCAATCGATTGTCTCACCTCTCGCCGAGGTCAGAGGCCGTCCAAAGGAGGAACGTCAATCATGGGCGATACGGATGTCTATGCCAAACGCGCAAAGAACGTCGTCGACGGCTTGGCTCGCGCGCTCGCACTTTCGCATGCCGGACAGGATGACCAGGCGCTTACCTTGCTGGCGACCTTGAAGCCCGATGTCGCCAGTTTGAGCGAGGCGGCGAAGGGCCTGCACGAAGTCGTCAAGACCGAAGAGGATCTGGCGCAGGCCCGGCTTCACGCGGTCACCGAGGCGATCGCCTCGACCGTTGATGCGGAGAACGCCGCGAGGGCCCAGATCGAGAGCACGCAGGCGGCCGTCGCCGGCGACGTGGCCAAGCTACAGCAGGCTCAAGTCGACATGGCAAACTACCAGCAAAAAATGATCGTATTGATGGCTCGGATCAGGGAGCTTCAAGACGAGTTGCAAGACAACCAGGACAAGATGAGCAAATGGTTCTGGGTGCCGGGCTACAACGTCTATTTGGCGGTGCAGAACATCAAGGACCTCATCGAGGGAAAGCAGGGCGAGCTGAATGGCGTCATTCAGAACTTGCATGACGAGCAATCGAAGTTGCCCGGGCTGCAGCGCGATATGGCAAAGTTGGCGGCGGACACCGCTGCGCTTCAGGCCAAGCTCAGGGAGCTCGTGGGCACCGAGAGCGAACTGAAGCAGCACCAGGTCTGGCTCGAAGAAGCGCAGAAGAGCGACTCCGCGCTGGTGGCGACGTCGGCCAAGGTGTCCGCATTCTACGACGAGTTGGCCGTTGCGCTCGACGACACGGCGAGCGACCTCGATAGCACGTATCAGATCGCCGCACGACTATCGACCGCCGTCGAGGTCCTCGATGACAACGGAAACCTTCGCTCCGGAACGTTGCAGGATGCCGTGCTCTATTTGGCCCGGCATGCCGACGCTGCATCACGCCGGATCTACGTGTTTCAAAATGTCGACGACGGCGCGCCACGATACGTCAGCGATGTCGTCATCGGAACCGAACCGGCGGGCGGATATGACCACGCCGTTTTCGTGATCCCGTTCAAGGTGACCACTCCGTACCATCTTCGCGGTGTGATCATTCCGATGAAGGGTCAGGATATGGTGGTGCAGCTTGCCACCGGACCGAACGTGCCGGAGCCGTCTCAAGTCGTGCACATTCCAGCGCCGAAAATCGTCGCCTCGAAGTCCCTTCCGGGGACGACGCCATTCGCAGCCCACGATATTTCCATCCCGGGAGCGTATGTCCTGGTGCCCGGCGAGCGATACTTCATCATCCTGACATCGACGAACCTCGATCGGTTCGCCGGGACCTGGACCAATGATGCGCGCGCGCAGACGCCGCATGGCCAGCGTTTTCGTGGTGACTGGATGATCTGGCCACGCGACGGCCGTGGCGGTCCCTCGCTTCGGGTCTACGGGATGGCCACGGTCGGAAGTGTGCAGCAGTTCGTCTAGGCGCATCGCGGGTGTCGCCCCGGCGAAACGTAAAGCGCGCCGGCCTGCAAGACGGCAAAGCGGTTCAAACGCAACGCCGATGAAGTGACGGGGTTTTTGAGAAGCCGAGAAGCGATTCTGCACCCGGCCGAATAACTGGAGGGCGATCGATGTATATGAATGTGCTTGGTCTCACCAAAGGCGCACATCACACATACGCGCTCGGTGTGGACGGCAAAGAGAGTATCGGTGGAACAATCGTGTGCATCATGGATGTGAGATTCAAAGAGGGGACAGGCTTCACGGACGCCTGGGCGCAAATTCTTCAGGCGAGCGACACGAACGACGGAATAACCTATGTGGTCAACGTAATTAAGTCGTCCAAGCAATGGGCGTACGTTGGGAAAACATTGGGTACATTCAAAAATCGCTATGCGAGTGGACCAACGGGAGGGTTGGAAGAGGTCTTCAAGTCTTATAACCCCAAAGATAGCATGCTCGAGTGCGCGCTCTACAATGCAAGCCATCCCGCGCTGGTCGAAGGGTGGTGTTATCAGATACTGGCAGCGAAAAAGTACAGCGTCACAAATATCCAGGACCCGTCCTAAAGCATGATCCGGAAAAGTGCGCAGCGGTTTTCCGAAAGGATCATGCTCAAGCAACAGCCCAAAGCGCGATGACGATTCATCCAATCTCATCGCGCTTTAGGGCTCGCAGTTTCGTGCAAGGTTGCCGTCCGATTAGTCCGCAGTCGCGCAAAGAGCAGGGCGCGATCGATGAGCCCGGAAAAAAGCGACGCCCGATGCGAACATCGGAGCGTCGGCTGCGTGACAAGAGTTGCAAAGACCGCGGAGATCGTCAGGACGCCTCGCTAAGGACCGGCGAAGCGGATTCCTCCGCCTTGAGCTCCTCGAGGCTGCGATGCCGGGGCTCGATGCCCAGCGCCCAGACCGTGATGATCTGCACCACCAGCAGTCCGATCATCAAGGCCATGACGCCTGCCACGCCGCGCGTCTCGAACAGCGACACGACGAGGAACGGCGTGACGATGGTGGCGCCGCGTCCCAGCGTGTTGACGATGCCGGAGGCGCGCAGGCGGACCTCGGTCGGAAACAGTTCTGGGATATAGATGCCGAACAGCAGGGCGACCAGCACATAGATCGGCACCGTCAGCGCAAAGCCCACAGCCGGCAGCAGGATCGGATCGGAGA
>NZ_JBFULT010000073.1:0-19046 GCF_054049755.1 Bradyrhizobium sp. P5_C11_2 | reverse complement strand
TGCGGCGAGCTCCTGGGTCAGCCCGTCCGCATTGCTGCCGACCGGGATCAGGCCGATCGCTGTCAGCTTCTCCTTCACCTCGGGCTTGGCGAGCGCGGCGCTCGCGGCCGCGCCGAGCTTGGTCGCAAGCTCGGGCGGACTGCCGGCGGGAAGCCACATGCCGTACCAGGCGTCCGCGACGAGATCGATGCCGCTCTCCCTCAGCGTCGGGACTTCCGGAGCGAACGGCGAACGTTCCGCGCTCGAGGCCGCGATGATCTTCACGCCCTTGGCGCGGTGCTGCGGCAGCGCATCGGCCAATGTCACGATGCCGAACGACAGATGACCGCCGACGAGATCATTGAGGATCGGCGCGCTGCCGCGATAGGGCACGCGGGTCAAGGGAATGCCGAGGTCCTTCTCCAGCTTCGAGCCCATGAAATGCGGAATGGTGCCGTTGCTCGGCACCCCGAACGTCGCCTTGTCGGGATGTGCCTTCAGCCAGGCCACGAACGCCTTGAAATCGGCAGCATCGACCGCCGGGCCAATCACAACGGCGAATTCGAACCGCGCCAGCAGCGACACCGGCATGAAATCCTTCGCCGTGTCGAAGCTCGGAATCGTCTCCACCATCGGCAGCAGGTACATGGTGGGACCGGTCGTCACCAGCACCAGGCTGCCGTCGGGGCTGCCACCCCTGACCGCCTTGATGCCGATCAGGCCATCGCCGCCGGTGCGGTTCTCGACCACGATGGTCCGTTGCAACGCCGGCGCCATCTCTTGCGCAATCAGCCGGCACAGCGTGTCGCCGCCTGCGCCCGCCGCGAACGGAAAGATGATTTTTGTCAATCCGGCCTGCGCTTGCGCCCCGCCCACCTGTGCGACTAGCGGCAGCCCCAGACATCCAGCCATGAATTTGCGGCGATCCATTCGTTTCCTCTTTCAGCCCGTTTTGGTTGCCGGCATTAGAACCGGGCGGACGCCCAAGACAAGCCTTGCCGCCGTTTACCGGGCCTGCCGCCTTGCGCCGGCCATCGTCCTGCTGCAAAAGCAGGCCTTATCGGCGCCGCCTGTCGCGCTCCGCCGCCTTTCGAAGCAGAGCAATTCGCAGCAACGCGCCATGGCCAGCCCCGAACTCAGTCAATTCCGCCGCATCGTCGTCAAGGTCGGCTCCGCGCTGCTGGTCGATTCCGACAAGGGCGAGGTGCGCGCATCCTGGCTCGCCGCGCTCGCCGACGACATGGCCAAGCTGCATCGCGAGGGTCGCGACGTGCTCGTGGTCTCCTCCGGCTCGATCGCGCTCGGCCGCAGCCGGCTCAAGCTGCCGCGCGGCCCGCTGAAGCTCGAGGAGAGCCAGGCCGCGGCCGCCGTCGGCCAGATCGCGCTGGCGCGGATCTGGTCGGAGGTGCTCGGCGCGCACGGCATCGGCGCCGGCCAGATCCTGGTCACGCTCCAGGACACCGAGGAGCGCCGCCGTTACCTCAATGCCCGCTCCACCATCGGCAAGCTGCTGGAGTGGCGCGCGATCCCCGTGATCAACGAGAACGACACGGTCGCCACCAACGAGATTCGCTACGGCGACAATGACCGGCTCGCCGCGCGCGTCGCCACCATGGCGAGCGCCGACCTGCTGGTGCTGCTCTCCGACATCGACGGGCTCTACGACGCCCCGCCGAAGAACAATCCGAACGCAAAACTCATTCCCGTGGTCGACAGCATCTCTTCGGAGATCGAAGCTGTGGCAGGCGATGCCGAGTCTGAGCTGTCGCGCGGCGGCATGCGCACCAAGGTCGAGGCAGCCAAGATCGCCACCACCGGCGGAACGCATATGCTGATCGCCTCCGGCAAGATCGAGCATCCGCTGCAGGCGATCGCCGATGGCGGCCGCTGCACCTGGTTTCTGACGCCGGCCAATCCCATCACGTCGCGAAAGCGCTGGATCGCAGGCTCGCTGGAGTCAAAGGGCACGCTGACCATCGATGCCGGCGCGGTCGCGGCACTGCGCGCCGGCGCCAGCCTGTTGCCGGCGGGCGTGATCAAGGTCGAGGGCCAGTTCGCCCGCGGTGATGCCGTGATCGTGCGCGGCCCCGACGCCAGCGAGATCGGCCGCGGCCTGATCGCCTACGACGCCGAGGACGCCGAGCGGATCAAGGGCCGCTCCTCCCCGGACGTCATGGCCATCCTCGGCATCAGCGGCCGCGCCGAGATGATCCACCGCGACGATCTGGTGGTGGGCGGGTAAACCCTTTGCTCCGTCATTCCGGGATGGTCCGAGGGACCAGACCTCCGAGCGCAATTGCGCTTCGGGGAATCTCGAGATTCCGGGTTCGGTGCTGACGCACCGCCCCGGAATGACGCCCAAGGGAAACATGGTGAGCCCGGCCATGACGTCGCGGCTCGGCCAATGACCTAGTCCGCACGCCGCCGGGAGACCAGCCATACCCTCCCCGCCCTTCGCAAAAGCGGGATTTCCGTGCTAGGACACCGCCTTAGCAGAAGGTTGAAACCGCTATGGCCGCCCCCCTCAAAGCCCTCGACGGCAATGCCGATCTCCAGGCGCTGATGTCCGATCTCGCCAGCCGTGCCCGCGCTGCCGCGCGCGTGCTGGCGCTGGCGCCGCCGGAGCAGAAGAACCGGGCGCTGGAAGCCATGGAGCGGGCGATCCGAGAGCATGCCGCCGCCATCCTCGCCGCCAATGCCGAGGACGTCGCCGAGGCCCGCGCCTCGAGCAACATGACCGCGTCCTTCATCGACCGTTTGACGCTGACGCCCGCGCGCGTCGAGGCGATGGCCGAGGGCATCGGCATCGTGCGCGGCATCGCCGATCCGGTCGGAATCGTCACCGAGAGCTGGCAGCGACCGAACGGCATGACCATCGAGCGCGTTCGCGTGCCGCTCGGCGTCGTCGGCGTGATCTTCGAGAGCCGGYCGAACGTTGCGGCGGATGCCGGCGTGCTGTGCCTGAAATCCGGCAATGCCGTGATCCTGCGCGGCGGCTCCGACAGTTTCCGTTCCTGCCGCGCGATCCATCAATGCCTGGTGCAGGGCCTGCGCGAGGCGGGCCTGCCCGAAGCTGCGATCACGCTGGTGCCGACGCGCGACCGGGCAGCGGTCGGCATGATGTTGTCGGGACTGAACGGCGCCGTCGACGTGATCGTGCCGCGCGGCGGCAAGAGCCTGGTCGCGCGCGTCGAGCAGGAAGCGCGCGTGCCGGTGTTCGCGCATCTCGAAGGCGTCAACCACGTCTATGTCGATGCCAGCGCCGACCTCGCCATGGCGAAGTCGATCGTGCTCAACGCCAAGATGCGGCGCACCGGCGTCTGCGGCGCGGCCGAGACGCTGCTGGTCGATCGCGCCGCTGCTGCGAACAGCCTGAAGCCGCTGGTCGAGATGCTGATCGACGCCGGCTGCGAAGTGCGCGGCGACGACGCCGTGCAGAAGACAGATGCGCGTGTGAAGCCCGCGAGCGAGGACGATTGGGACACCGAATATCTCGACGCGATCATCGCGGCGAAGGTGGTCGACGGCGTCGACGGCGCGATTGCGCACATTCAGAACCACGGCTCGCATCACACCGATGCGATCGTGAGCGAGAATGACGCTGCCGCGAAGAAATTCCTGAGCGAGGTCGATTCCGCGATCGTGCTGCACAACGCCTCGACGCAGTTCGCCGATGGCGGCGAGTTCGGTTTCGGCGCCGAGATCGGCATCGCCACCGGCAGATTCCACGCCCGCGGTCCGGTCGGCGCAGAACAATTGACGAGCTTCAAGTATCGCGTCCACGGCACCGGGCAGACGCGGCCGTAACGTCGCGAGGCGCGGGCATTGAGCAACAAATTCGTCGCGCCGCGCTTCGTGGCGCAGACCATCCCGCCCTACACCGAGGGCATGCGCATCGGCCTGCTCGGCGGCTCGTTCAATCCGCCACATCAGGCCCATCGTGCCATCAGCCAGTTCGCGCTGAAGCGATTGCAGCTCGACCGGGTGTGGTGGCTGGTGACGCCGGGCAATCCGCTGAAGGAGAACGGCGCGCTGCACGCGCTCGGCGAGCGCATGCAGGCCGCGCGCGACGTCGCCAACGATCCCCGGATCGAGGTGAGCTGTCTCGAATCCGTCATCCGTACGCGCTACACTATCGACACCATCAACACCTTGCGCCGCCGCCTCTCGGGCTTGCGCTTTGTCTGGATTATGGGCGCCGATAACCTCGCTCAATTCCATCGTTGGCAGCACTGGCGGCGCATCGCCGACCAGGTGCCGATCGCGGTCATCGATCGCCCGCCGCAGAGCTTTCGCGCCCTCGCCTCTCCCGCCGCCCAGGCGCTAGCCCGCTACCGCCTGCCCGAGAATGAGGCAACCAGGCTTGCGGACCGGCCGGCGCCGGCCTGGGTCTTCCTCACGGGGTTGAAGCTGAACCTCTCCTCAACCCGCCTGCGGAACCCGGACGGGAGCTGGAAAGGTACGAAGTGAGTCAGACTGTGCGGAGGTGGTGTGGACTTCGGGCTCTCTGGCATATTGAAACCCTTAACCCCACATGATGTAGTGTAACCGGTGAGCACTGGATTCGGTGTTCGCGATACAGTGAAAGGAATGGTCCCTGACCACGTCTGTATTGTCCAAGTCTGTTTTACCCAAGGTAGCGAAACCGGCGCGTAAAACATCGACCAAAGCTGCGGCCTTGAAGGCGCAACCCGACGCCGACAAGACGCTGAGCCTGATCCTCTCCCGCCTCGAGGATATGAAGGCGGAAGAGACGGTCACCATCGACCTTCGCGGCAAATCGGCGTACTCCGACTACATGATCGTCACCACGGGCCGGGCCAACCGGCACGTTGGCGCGATCGCGGAAAACGTCACGAAGAGCCTCAAGGAAACCGGCATCAAGAACATCCATGTCGAGGGCTTGCCCAATTGCGACTGGGTGCTGATCGATTCCGGCGATGTGATCGTGCACGTGTTCAGACCCGAGGTCCGTGAGTTCTACAATCTCGAGAGATTGTACACGCAGGGCCCAGGGGCGGCGAAGGCGATCTAGAGGCCTGAAAGAGCCGATTTCGAATCGGCTGACGCGCATGCTAGCGTCGTGCGCGCGCGAGATGCGCGCGGTCTTGAAAACACGACTCTGAACACATGCGTGTTGCTGTCATTGCGGTGGGCCGGCTGAAGCAGGGCCCCGAACGGGAGCTTGCCGACCGCTATTTCGAGCGGTTCGACGAGGCCGGCCGCAAGCTCGGATTCCGCGAGCTCACCGTCCACGAAATTCCCGAAAGCCGCGCGCGCGACGCACCGACGCGGATGGCCGAAGAGGCCGCGGCGATCAGTGCGCATATTCCGGAGAAATCGATCCTGGTGGCGCTGGACGAGCGCGGCCAGAATCTCGATTCCACCGTATTCGCACGGCACCTCGGGCGCTGGCGCGACGAGGGCGCCGGTCATACTATCTTCGTGATCGGAGGGGCGGACGGACTTTCGCCCGAATTGCGCCGTAAGGCCAAGCTCGCGATCGCGTTCGGCTCTGCGACCTGGCCGCATCAAATGGTCCGCGTCATGCTTCTGGAACAGCTTTATCGGGCCGCCACCATTCTGGCCGGCCACCCCTATCACCGCGCGTGATGCGCGCCACAACGAGCACCTTTGCGTAAAGCGATGCGAGCGCCGATTCCCAACCTGCTGCTGATCGCAATGCTCGCCGGCGCAAGCCTCGCGCAAGCTCAGACGGCGGCGCCGCCACCGCAGACCGCGGCGATCTCGCCCGATGCGATCAAGCAGCGCGAGCAGGAGCTGGAGGCCGCGCGCGCGAAGCAGAAGAGCGCGGAGGAAGCCCAGGCCAAGCTCAAGGCCGAGATCACCTCGCTCGGACAGGACCGTAGCCAGCTCAATCAGCAGCTGATCGATACCGCGGCCAATGTGCGCGCCGTCGAGACCAAGATCGAGGAAGCCGAAGCGCGGCTGAAGACGCTGAACGGCCGCGAGCAGGCGATGCGCGCCTCGCTCGATTCGCGCCGCGCCGACATCGTCGAGGTGCTGGCGGCCTTGCAGCGCGCCGGCCGGCGCACGCCGCCTGCGCTGCTGGTGCGCCCCGAGGATGCGCTGCAATCGCTGCGCACCGCCATGCTGCTCGGCGCCGTGGTGCCGGACTTGCGCGGCCGGGCCGAGAAGATCGCAAGCGAGCTCGGCGAGCTCGTGGCCTTACGCAAGAACATCGCCGCCGAGCGCGACCTTCTCGCCTCGGACCGCGACAAGGTCCGCAACGACCAGACCCGGCTCACCGCCCTGGTCGACGAGCGGCAACGCCAGCAGGCGTCGCGCGAAAAGGATCTCGACGCCGAGAATTCGCGCGCCATCGTGCTCTCCAGGCAGGTCGGCGATCTCCAGGGGCTGATCGCCAAGATGGAGCAGGATCTGCAAAGCGCCGCCAAGGCGGCTGAGAAGGCGGCCGAGGCCGCAAAGCAGGCCGAGGCAAAGGCGGCTGCCAGCGCCAACGCCAACGCAAAGCCCGGTCCTGCCGCTTTCAAGGACCGGTCCCGGACCAGCCCGGCGATCCTGTTCGCGTCGGCCAAGGGGCTGCTGCCGCTTCCGGTTAACGGTAACAAGATCAGGGACTTTGGCGGTTCCGACGGGGTCGGCGGGGTCCAGAAGGGCATTTCCCTGGCAACCCGGCCCGGCTCCCAGGTCACAACGCCGTGTGACGGCTGGGTGGTCTATTCCGGCCCGTTCCGCAGCTATGGACAACTCTTGATCCTTAATGCCGGGGGCGGGTATCATGTCTTGATCGCCGGGATGGAGCGCATTTCGGTAAACATCGGACAGTTTGTGCTCACGGGGGAGCCTGTCGCGACCATGGGGTCGACCTCTCAAGTCGCCTCCATTCTCGCCACGAACGCGAGTCAACCTGTGTTGTATGTCGAGTTCCGCAAAGACGGCACTCCTATCGATCCAGGCCCATGGTGGGCCGCAAATGAAGGCGAGAAGGTTCGCGGATGATGCGCAAGACTTCAGTTATCCTCCTCAGCGCGGCCACCGGTGCGGCGCTGACGCTGTTCGTGACCCAGCCGCGCGCGGTGTTCATGGGCTCGAGCGCACGGGCCGCGACCGCGGACACCTATCGCCAGCTCAATCTGTTCGGCGACGTCTTCGAACGCGTTCGCTCCGACTATGTCGAGAAGCCCGACGACACCAAGCTGATCGAATCCGCCATCAGCGGCATGCTCACCGGTCTCGACCCGCATTCGAGCTACATGGACGCCAAGAGCTTCCGCGACATGCAGGTCCAGACTCGCGGTGAGTTCGGCGGCCTCGGCATCGAGGTCACGATGGAAGACGGCCTGATCAAGGTGGTCTCGCCGATCGACGATACGCCGGCCTCGCGCGCCGGCATCATGGCCAACGACATCATCACCAATCTCGACGAAGAGGCGGTGCAGGGCCTGACCCTGAACCAGGCGGTCGAGAAGATGCGCGGGCCGGTCAACACCAAGATCAAGCTCAAGATCATCCGCAAGGGCCAGGACAATCCGATCGACGTCACGCTGGTGCGCGACAACATCCGCGTCCGCTCGGTGCGCGCGCGCATCGAAGCCGACGACATCGCCTATATCCGCATCACCACCTTCAACGAGCAGACCACCGAAGGCCTGAAGCGCGAGGTTGCCAACCTCTCGAATCAGATCGGCGACAAGCTCAAGGGCTACATCATCGACCTCCGCAACAATCCGGGCGGCCTGCTCGAGGAGGCCGTCACCGTCTCCGATTCCTTCCTGGAGAAGGGCGAGATCGTCTCGACCCGCGGCCGCAATGCCGAGGAGACGCAGCGCCGCACCGCGCATGCGGGTGACCTGACCAAGGGCAAGCCGGTGATCGTGCTGGTCAACGGCGGCTCGGCCTCGGCGTCGGAAATCGTCGCCGGCGCACTGCAGGACCACAAGCGCGCGACCATTGTCGGCACGCGTTCGTTCGGCAAGGGTTCGGTGCAGACCATCATTCCGCTCGGCTCGGGCAATGGCGCGCTGCGGCTGACCACGGCGCGCTACTACACGCCGTCGGGCAAGTCGATCCAGGCCAAGGGCATCGTGCCCGACATCGAAGTGCTTCAGGACGTGCCGGACGAGCTGAAGTCGCGCACCGACACCAAGGGCGAGGCTTCGCTGCGCGGCCATCTCAAGAACGACGGCGACGAGAAGACCGGCTCGCAGTCCTACGTCCCRCCGGACGCCAAGGACGACAAGGCGCTCAAGATGGCCGACGACCTGCTTCACGGCATCAAGAACAGCGCCTCCGCGGCGCCGACGCCGGGCGGCGACAACAAGGGCACGACCGACAAGCCCAAAGCGGCAAACTAAGGCCTCAAGCCAAGTCGTCTTGAGCCAAGTCGTCTTGAGCCAAGTCGTCTTGGCACCACGCGATCCATCGAAAGGGCGGCTTCCCGAAGCCGCCCTTTTTGCTTGGAGGCTCCGGACCGCCCCCGGCCTATCCCGGCCTGCCGCCGCTTGACCTCGGCGTGGTATCGTCGGCCCGAGTGATTCGGGATCGCGCATGACTGAAACGGCCGATGATCTGAGCGCCCCGCTCGGACAGGATAAGCCGCGCCGCAAACGGCGGCTGCGGCTGCCGTTCACGGCCATGCAACTCCTGGCCGTGCTGCTCGGCCTGTTCCTGGTGACCTTTGCCGGCTTCGCCATCCTCAACAAGGACCCGCTCGGCGGCGAGCCAATGACCCGGCTCGCGATTCGCGAGCCGAAGGCCACGGACGAGAAGCCGGCACCGGCGGCGGCCGGCCATAGCCAAGAACGCGGCCAAGAACACGGCCAGGACAGCAAGCAGGAGACCAGGGAGGCGCCGAAACAGGCCGCCTCCGGCGAGCAGAAGACCGTCACCATCATCGACGGCTCCAGCGGCGCGCGCCACGACGTGGTGATCGGCGGCGGCGACGCCGCCGGCAAGGGCGAGGCGGCCGCAGCCGTGCCGCCCGTCATGGCCGGGGTCGACTCGAAGCTGCTGGAGAAATCGCGCTACGGCATGATTCCCGTGGTCGCCGACGGGCTGAAGCCGTTCAACGTCTATGCCGCGGATGCCGACCGCGCCAAGGCCGCCAAGATGCCGGTGGTCGCGATCGTGATCGGCGGCCTCGGCGTCGGTGCCGCCAAGACCACCGACGCGATCATGAAGCTGCCGCCGGCAGTGACGCTGGCCTTCACGCCTTATGGTTCAGATCCAGGAAAACTCGCCGAGCGGGCCCGCGCCCAGCGTCACGAGATCTTCCTCCAGATCCCGATGGAGCCGTACGATTTCCCCGACAACGATCCAGGGCCGCAGACGCTGYTGACGTCGCTGAGCAGCGACCAGAACATGGACCGCCTGTACTGGCATCTGAGCCGGATGCAGGGCTATGCCGGCATCACCAATTTCATGGGCGCCCGTTTCGTGGCGACCGATGCGGCGATGCAGCCGATCATCCGCGAGGCGGCCAAGCGCGGGCTCGGCTTCTTCGACGACGGCTCCTCACCCCGCAGCATCGCGCCCCAGGCCGCCGCAAGCCAGGCGATGCCGTTCGGCAAGGGTGACATCGCCATCGACGTGGTGCCGACCCCGGCCGAGATCGACCGCGCCCTGAACAAGCTCGAAGCGGCGGCGCGCGAGCGCGGCGCGGCGGTCGGAACCGCCTCTGCCCTGCCGGTCTCAATCGAGCGGATCGGCGCCTGGACCAAGACATTGAGCGAGCGGGGCATCCTCTTGGTGCCATTGACAACCGCGATGCTGAAATCAAAATCCAGCTAAATCAACGGATTGGTACGGCACGGGTCCCCGGGGGGCCGACGTGCCCGCCATCAGCACGAAAGGTTTGGCGGAATGGCGCGTTACGAGGATCTGCCCTACCGAACCTGCGTCGGCGTGATGCTGATCAATACGAAGGGACTGGTGTTCATCGGCCGCCGCGCCGGCGGCATCGAGCATGTCGACGACACCCATGTCTGGCAGATGCCGCAAGGCGGCGTCGACCCCGGCGAGGACACCTGGGAAGCCGCCAAGCGCGAGCTCTATGAGGAGACCAGCGTGCGTTCGGTCGAGCGGCTCGGCGAAGTTCCGGACTGGCTGATCTATGACATTCCGCGCACCGTTGCCGGCCGCGCCTGGAAGGGCCGCTACCGCGGCCAGCGCCAGAAATGGTTCGCGGTGCGCTTCACCGGCAAGGACAGCGAGATCAATGTCGAGAAGCCGGGCGGCGGCGGCCACAAGGCCGAATTCGTGAGCTGGCGCTGGGAGCCGATGAAGAACCTGACCGGGCTGATCATTCCCTTCAAGCGCCCGGTCTATGAGCGCGTCGTGAAGGAATTTTCCGCGCTCGCAGAGGAATAGTTTGCGCCGTCATTCCGGGGCGTGCGAAGCACGAACTACGGTGCGCGCTTGCGCACCTGAGAATGACGATCAAACAAGTGGCCGCATGTCGAACATCAACAAGCCCTACCGTCCCAATGTCGGGATCGCGCTGTTCAACGCCGACGGCCGTGTGCTGATCGGCCACCGCTTCAAGGGCGATGGACCCGAGATCATCCTGCCCGGCCTCGACTGGCAGATGCCGCAAGGCGGCGTCGATGAGGGCGAGGATCTGCGCGATGCCGCGATGCGCGAGCTCTGGGAAGAGACCAGCGTCACGAGCGCCGCCTATCTCGGCGAGACCGACTGGCTGACTTACGAGTTCCCGCCCTATGACGGACCGCAGACGCATCGGCTGGCGAAATTCCGCGGCCAGCGTCAAAAATGGTTCGCGTTGCGCTTCACCGGCCGCGACGACGAGATCGACCCGCTGACACCGCGCAACGACCAGCCTGCCGAGTTCGATGCGTGGCGCTGGGAGCGCCTCGACCGCGTCCCCGATCTGGTGGTGCCGTTCCGCCGCGAGGTCTATCAGGCCGTCGCGAAGCAGTTCGCGCCCTTCGCAACATAAAATATCGCAAACAACCCCATGCACAGTAGCCGGACACCGCTGGCGCGATGCGCGGTGGTTGTGGCGAAGGTGCTGAAGCGTCGAGAGAAGTCGGCGGCGGAGCGCAAGCACCCTAGCCTCCCCCACAAGGGGGGAGGGAACGCACCAATGTCGGGGCGCTAGTCGGGTCTCATCCCGCGCTAATTCGTCGGGCCCACCGTGAACGGGCCGATCGCGATGACGTGGCAATCGCTGTCGCGCCTGGCGCAATCGGCGAGCGCTGAGTTGACGGCGCTCTGCTCGTCGGCGGCTTTCAGGCCGAGACCGGGACGGCCCGCGGTGCCGACGGCGACCGCATTCCAGCCCATGCCGTCGGCAAGCTTGCGCACCACCTCGTCGCGCGCATCGGCGACGATGGACGCGTTGCTTGCGGCATGGAAGAAGCCGGTGATCTTGAGCAAGGTCGGGATCGGCACGACGAAATTATCATCGGCCGCCACGATCATGCAGGCGACGCCGGCGATCGCCCCGCAGGATTCCAGCGAGCGGCGCGCCGAATCGTCTGGGGACGACGCGCCCATCACCATGAAATACTGGCCGCCCGGGGCGAGCGCGACCGACCGCGATTTCGCAGCCGGCGCATACATGTTCTCGAGCCGGAGTTTCGCGGGATCGCGCACGATCGGAAAGTCCTTCGACGCGAAGGGGCGCTCGGTCATGGTGTCATGCCGGATCCAGGGTTGCGGCGGCATCGGCGGCTTGCCGTGGGCATAGACGACGGTGTTGCCGACCGCATAGAGCTCGCAGCGCCGCGGCGATTGCGACGCATCCGCGCGCTTCTGGCACTGCTCGAGCGCGGCACTGCGCGCAGCTTCCTCGCTCGGCTGATTGAGCGCGGAGCCGGTGAAGCCGCCGATGTTGAGCGCAAAGGCCTTGTAGTCGCCGGCGGCGGAATAATCGTTGACGAGAMAGCCGCGCACGCGCTCGCCGATGAACGGCACCATGTCGGCCTGGAATTTGCCGCCTGAGACGGCGGGCGGCGACGGCATCGGCGCCGGGTTCGCCGCAGCCATGGCGCCTTGCGCCGGCATCGGCGCCTTTGCGGCCATGGTGGGCGTCGGGCTGGGGGCCGCCGCGCTCGGCGCCGGACTTGGCGCGGTCGCAGCGAAGCTCGCCGGTGCCCTCGTGGTCTCGAGCTTGGTGAAATAGAGGAAGCCGCCAACGCCGATCGCGACGATGGAGACGACGCCGACCACCAGCGGCCACATCCAGTTCGGCGCAGGCGCGCCCTTGCCCGCGCCTTTCTTCACCTGCGGCATGTTGTAGCTGCCGTCCTCGCGCCGCATCGCCACCATGTAGGCATGCACCGGCGTCGGGATGTTCTTGACCTCCTGCGCGCCGATGTCGGCGAACTGCACCGACAGCTTGTTGGCGACCTGCTCATGCACGGCGCGGGAGACGCAGATGCCGCCGACCTCGGCGAGGCCCTCGAGCCGCGCCGCGATGTTGACGCCGTCGCCGAGCAGATCGCCGTCGCGCTCGACCACGTCGCCGATGGTGATGCCGATGCGAAACGACATCTGCCGGCTCGGCGGATAGGCCATGTTCCGGGTTCGCAAGCTTTCCTGGATGTCGATCGCGCAGCGCACCGCGTCGACGGCGCTGGGAAATTCCGCGAGCACGGCATCGCCGGCGGTGTTGAAGATTCGTCCGCCCGCCTTGGCGATGAAATCGTCGACGACCTCGCGGTAGGATGCCAGACGCCGCAGCGTCTCTTCCTCGTCCTCCGCGACCAGCCTCGAATACCCGGCAATATCGGCTGCGAAAATCGCTGCGATCTTGCGTTTCATCTGTGACCCGTCCCGGAACAAAATTCGCGCGGCAGAGAATGCCGCTATCGGCGGCGCGGTGCAACAAAGTTTCAGCGCCCGCCACGGCCGTGACGAGCGCTGAAACTATTCAGAAATCTTGTATCCGAGCCCCGGAGCGGTGCCCCGGGGCTTAGTGCATAGCCGTGGAGTTGAGCTGCTGCTGGATGCTCTTGAAGTGGTCGAGCCGTTCGATCGCTTGATCGAGCTCGCCGTCCTCGTGCTCCTTGAGCTTCTCTTCCATCTCGGCGATGGTCTCGGCGAACCGCGCACGGTCGAGCTCGTCGAGTGAGGTCGCGACGTCGGCGAGCACCGTCAGGCCGTTTTCGGAGACTTCGGCGAGGCCGCCGAGCACGATGATCTTCTCGTGCTTGCCGCCGGTGGTGATGGTGAGAATGCCCGGCCGGATCGCGGCCACGACCGGCGCATGTCCCGCCAGCACGCCGAAGTCACCCTCGACGCCGGGAACGTCGACCTGGTCGACCTCGCCCGAGAATGCGAGCTTTTCCGGCGAGACGAGATCGAAGTGGAAGGTGGCCATGATGTTTCCGCTTGCTTTGTCTGTCACCCGCGGGCTCGACCCGCGGGTCCATCCATCAAAATTCTTACTTGATGGATTGCCGGGTCAAGCCCGGCAATGACACCCAGAATTAGGCCGCTTCCGCAGCCAGCTTCTTGCCCTTCTCGACCGCCTCTTCGATGGTGCCGACCATGTAGAAGGCGGCTTCCGGCAGGTGGTCATACTTGCCTTCGCAGAGGCCGCGGAAGCCCTTGATGGTGTCCGCGAGGTCGACGAACTTGCCGGGCGAGCCGGTGAAGATTTCGGCGACGTGGAACGGCTGCGACAGGAAGCGCTCGATCTTGCGGGCGCGGGCCACCGTCAGCTTGTCCTCTTCCGACAGTTCGTCCATGCCGAGAATGGCGATGATGTCCTGGAGCGACTTGTAGCGCTGCAGAACCTGCTGGACCTGGCGCGCGGTGTCATAGTGCTCCTGACCAACGACGAGCGGGGAGAGCATGCGCGAGGTCGAGTCGAGCGGGTCCACCGCGGGGTAGATGCCCTTTTCCGAGATCGCGCGCGACAGCACGGTGGTGGCGTCCAAATGCGCGAACGAGGTCGCGGGCGCCGGGTCGGTCAAGTCGTCGGCCGGA
This sequence comes from Bradyrhizobium sp. P5_C11_2, assembly GCF_054049755.1. NCBI lineage: Bacteria > Pseudomonadati > Pseudomonadota > Alphaproteobacteria > Hyphomicrobiales > Nitrobacteraceae > Bradyrhizobium > Bradyrhizobium sp. P5_C11_2. The sequence goes on along the minus strand of NZ_JBFULT010000073.1, from coordinate 5,126 downwards.
ACATAGATGGCCTGCACCGAGGTGATCGAGCCCTTCTGGGTGGTGGTGATGCGCTCCTGCAGCGCGCCCATGTCGGTGGCGAGCGTCGGCTGATAACCCACCGCCGAAGGAATACGGCCGAGCAGCGCCGACACTTCCGAGCCGGCTTGCGTGAAGCGGAAGATGTTGTCGACGAAGAACAGCACGTCCTGGCCCTGGTCGCGGAAGTGCTCGGCGACGGTCAAGCCGGTGAGGCCGACGCGGGCGCGCGCGCCCGGCGGCTCGTTCATCTGGCCGAACACCAGCGCGCACTTCGACTTCACGCTCGGATCCGGATTGTGCGGATCGGCATTGACCTTGGACTCGATGAACTCGTGATAGAGATCGTTGCCCTCGCGGGTACGCTCGCCGACGCCGGCGAACACGGAGTAACCGCCGTGCGCCTTGGCGACGTTGTTGATCAGTTCCTGAATCAGCACGGTCTTGCCGACGCCGGCGCCGCCGAACAGGCCGATCTTGCCGCCCTTCGCGTACGGAGCAAGAAGATCGACGACCTTGATGCCGGTGACGAGAATTTCAGCTTCGGTGGACTGGTCGGTATAGCTCGGCGCTTCCTGATGGATGGCGCGCTTGCCTTCGAACTTGATGGGACCTGCTTCGTCGATCGGCTCGCCGATGACGTTCATGATGCGACCGAGCGTGCCGTCGCCGACCGGAACCGCGATCGGCTGGCCGGTGTCGGTCACTTCCTGGCCGCGCACCAGACCTTCGGTCACGTCCATCGCGATCGTGCGCACGGTGGACTCACCGAGATGCTGGGCGACTTCCAGCACGAGGCGGATGTTGCCGTTCTTGGTTTCCAGCGAGTTGAGAATGGCCGGCAGGTGGCCTTCGAACTGCACGTCGACGACGGCGCCCATGACCTGGGTGACGCGACCGATCTGGTTAGCTGCTGTAGCCATGAATAGCTCTCCTTCGAAATTCTGGACTTGAACGACCGTCGTCTGGTTGGTGCGTCAGATCGCCTCGGCGCCGGAGATGATCTCGATCAGCTCCTTGGTGATCTGGGCTTGACGGGTTCGGTTGTAGATCTGGGTTTGCTTGCGGATCATTTCGCCGGCGTTGCGGGTGGCGTTGTCCATCGAGCTCATCTGCGCGCCATAGAACGAAGCGGTGTTTTCCAGCAGCGCGCGGAAGATCTGCACCGCGATATTGCGGGGCAACAGGCCGGAGAGAAGCTCGTCCTCTTCCGGCTCGTATTCGTAGGACGTCGACGGCGCGTTCGCCGCCTTTTCTTCCACGGTCAGCGGAATGATCTGCTGCGCGGTCGGGATCTGAGCGATCACCGACTTGAACTGCGAGTAGAACAGCGTGCAGACGTCGAATTCGCCGGCGTCGAAGCGCGCCAGCACCTTCTTGGCGATGTCCTCGGCGTTGACGAAGCCGAGCTGACGAACGCTGCGCAGATCGAGATGCTCGACGATCTGCTTGTCGAACAGGCGGCGGAGCTGCTCGTAACCCTTGCGGCCGACGCAGAAGAATTTCACTTCCTTGCCCTGCGCCATCAGCGCCTGCGCGCGCTCGCGCGCCAAGCGCACGATCGAGGAGTTGAAGGCGCCGGACAGGCCGCGCTCTCCGGTGCAGACCAGCAGCAGGTGAACCTGGTCCCGGCCGGTGCCGGCGAGCAATGCCGGCGCACCGGGCGAGCCCGCGGCCGCGCTGGCGATATTGGAGATCACCGCGCTCATCTTGTTGGCATAGGGCCGCGCCGCCTCAGCCGCCTGCTGGGCGCGGCGCAATCTGGAGGCCGCGACCATCTGCATGGCCTTGGTGATCTTCTGCGTCGCCTTGGTGGAGGCGATGCGGACGCGCATGTCTTTAAGTGACGCCATTCTTCGTTCACCCCGACGGTTCGATCCCTTGCGGTCAAACCGCTAGCCTAGCTCTGTCGTCATGCCCGGGCTTGTCCCGGGCATCCACGTCTTCTTCTCCACGCAGTTAAACGTGGATGGCCGGGTCAAGCCCGGCCATGACGCCTTTTATTTACGCGAAGGTCTTCGCGAAGCCTTCGACCACCGACTTCAGCTTGGCAGCGGTGTCGTCGGACAGATCGCGGCTGTCGCGGATCGCATTGAGGATCTCGGTGTTCTTGCCGCGCAGCAGCGACAACAGGCCGTCCTCGAACGCGCGCACCTTGCTGACCGGAAGCGGATCGAGATAGCCGTTGGTGCCGGCCCAGATCACGCAGACCTGCTCCTCCATCTTCAGCGGCGCGAACTGCGGCTGCTTCAGCAGCTCGGTCAGGCGCGAGCCGCGGTTGAGCAGGCGCTGGGTCGAGGCGTCGAGGTCGGAGCCGAACTGCGCGAACGCCGCCATTTCGCGGTACTGCGCGAGCTCGCCCTTGATCTTGCCGGCGACCTTCTTGGTGGCCTTGGTCTGCGCCGAGGAGCCGACGCGCGACACCGACAGACCGACGTTCACGGCGGGACGGATGCCCTGGAAGAACAGGTCGGTTTCCAGGAAGATCTGGCCGTCGGTGATCGAGATGACGTTGGTCGGAATGTAGGCCGAGACGTCGTTGGCCTGGGTTTCGATGACCGGCAGCGCGGTCAGCGAGCCGGAGCCCTGGTCCTTGTTCAGCTTCGCCGCGCGCTCGAGCAGACGGGAGTGCAGGTAGAACACGTCGCCCGGATAGGCTTCGCGGCCCGGCGGGCGGCGCAGCAGCAGCGACATCTGGCGGTAGGCGACGGCCTGCTTGGACAGATCGTCATAGATGATGACGGCGTGCATGCCGTTGTCGCGGAAGTACTCGCCCATGGTGCAGCCGGTGAAGGGCGCGATGTACTGCATCGGGGCCGGATCGGACGCGGTGGCGGCGACGATGATCGAATATTCCAGCGCGCCCTGCTCCTCCAGCACCTTCACGAACTGGGCGACGGTCGAACGCTTCTGGCCGATCGCGACGTAGACGCAATACAGCTTGATGTTCTCGTCCGGCTGCGCGTTGAGCGGCTTCTGGTTGAGGATGGTGTCGAGCGCGATCGCGGTCTTGCCGGTCTGGCGGTCGCCGATGATCAGCTCGCGCTGGCCGCGGCCGATCGGGATCAGGGCGTCGATCGCCTTGAGGCCGGTCGCCATCGGCTCGTTCACCGACTTGCGCGGAATGATGCCGGGCGCCTTGACGTCGACGCGCATGCGCTTGTCGGCCTGGATCGGGCCCTTGCCGTCGATCGGGTTGCCGAGCGCGTCGACGACGCGGCCGAGCAGGCCCTTGCCGACCGGCGCGTCCACGATGGCGCGTGTGCGCTTGACGGTCTGGCCTTCCTTGATCTCGCGGTCGGCGCCGAAAATCACGATACCGACGTTGTCGGTTTCGAGGTTCAGCGCCATGCCGCGGGTGCCGTTCTCGAACTCGACCATTTCGCCGGCCTGGACGTTGTCCAGACCGTAGACGCGGGCGATACCGTCGCCGACGGACAGCACCTGTCCGACTTCGGAGACTTCAGCTTCCTGGCCGAAATTCTTGATCTGGTCCTTCAGGATCGCGGAAATTTCCGCGGCGCGGATGTCCATCAGCCTGCCTCTTTCATCGCGTGCTTGATCGAATTGAGTTTGGTGCGAAGCGAACTATCGATCATGCGGCTGCCAAGCTTGACCACGAGGCCACCGATGATCGAGGGGTCGACTTTCACGTTGAGCGCGACGTCCTTGCCGGTCACCGACTTCAGGGCAACCTTGAGGGCGTCGAGATTCTTGTCCGAGAGCGCCTCCGCGACGGTGACGTCGGCAGTTGCCTCGCCCTTGAACTTGGCGACGAGGGCGCGGTAGGCGCGGATGACGTCAGCCACCGCGAACAGCCGGCGGTTGGCGGTCAGAACCTTGAGGAAATTGGCTGAGATGCCGGCAATGCCGGCCTTGTCCAGCAYCGCACCGAGCGCCCTGGACTGGGCATCGGCCGCGAACACCGGACTCCGGACGAGGCGCTTCAGATCGGCGCTTTCGTTCAGCAGGCCCTCGAACCGCTCGAGATCGGCCTTGACCTCGTCGACCACGTTCTGGTCACGGGCCAGTTCAAACAAGGCCGTTGCATAACGACCCGACACACCTGAAACGGACGTATCTTCTGCAGCCACAGACGCGCTCTTTTAGCTGTCAAATTCGCAAGGGAAAAACCGTCGCCACGAAGCGGCGCCTAGCGATCCAAGCCCTTGGAATTCAAGCGGGACTTCGATTTACGACCGACACGGGACGTGCCGGGCTCGTTAAAATCGCGGCTTTGCTAACATAGCAGGCGCGCACGTGCAACATGACGCCAAACTAAAGCCACGGCGATTGCTCGCCAGTTCGTCGCACGGCGCGAGGCATCGGCGATCACCTGCCATGCCGCGGAATTGACACGGCTTGAGGCGCGCCGTCCCGGCCGTTCGTTCCTGCCCTCAGCGCATGGCGGCCATGAACACAGCTCGCAGAGGTGTGAGACCGTCCGTGTCCGCACCACTCGCTGAATACTTACCTAATTCTAAACAATCCGAGCAATGACTTTAATCTACAGTATTCGCAAGTAATCCATCAGTTAACAAATCGTTAAAGACAAAGATTACGGAACATCGGCTGAATATCGGCGCAGGTAACAAGATGTTTCAGCCGCACACATAGCGGAACTACTGCCCAATTCACGCCTCATTGCGCAACGAAACGCCAACCCGCTCACAAACCTACGGGGGCTCCACTGGCCACATGTGTGGCAATACTAGCTTAGGGACCACTAAATGCTGTCACTGAAGACGCTGGGCTATGTGACCCAGCCGCGCACGGCGATCGCTTTTGTCGCCGCAACTCTCCTGATCGGGGGAACTGCCACCGAAGCTTCCGCCAAATCCAGGCATCACCGCTACCATCACCATCATCGCCACCACGCCCAGACCGAGACCGGCTCGGATTGGCGCAACGCCAACGCGGCCATGACGCCGTCGTCGGGCACGGGGCACAGTTTCTCCGGCATGGCCTCCTTCTACGGCAACGAGTCCGGCAGCCGCACCGCGTCGGGCCAGCGCTTCAACCAGAACGCCATGACCGCGGCGCACCGTTCGCTGCCGTTCGGCACCAAGCTGCGCGTCACCCATGGCGGCCAGAGCGTCATCGTCACC
>NZ_JBFULT010000072.1:0-22287 GCF_054049755.1 Bradyrhizobium sp. P5_C11_2 | reverse complement strand
CGTCCAGGTTCCGCAGTTCGTCAAAGGCCCTGGCGATGGCCTCACCGGTGGTGGCGATCATGGCGGCGGGGTCGCGGTGGGCGCCGCCGACCGGCTCCTTCAGGATGCTGTCGATCACCCCGAAGCGGAGCATGTCCTGGGCGGTGATCTTCATGTTGTTGGCGGCTTCCTGCGCCTTGGTGCCGTCGCGCCAGAGGATCGAGGAGGCGGCCTCCGGCGAGATCACGCTGTAGATCGCGTGCTCCAGCATCAAGACCTTGTTGGTGGTGGTGATCGCGATCGCCCCGCCCGACATGCCCTCGCCGGTGATGATCGCGACGTTGGGCACGCCCAGCGCCATGCAGGCATCGGTCGAGCGTGCGATCGCCTCGGCCTGTCCGCGCTCTTCCGCGCCGATGCCGGGATAGGCGCCGGCGGAATCCACGATCGACAGCACCGGCAGGCCGAACCGTTCGGCCATCTCCATCAGCCGCACGGCCTTGCGATAGCCTTCGGGCCGCGCCATGCCAAAATTGTGCTTGATGCGGCTGTCGGTGGAATCGCCCTTCTCCTGGCCCATCACGCAGATCGCTTCGCCGCGGAAGCGGCCAAAACCCGCGACCAGCGCCTCGTCCTCGCCGAACTTGCGGTCGCCGGCGAGCGGGGTGAACTCGGTGATCAGGCCCTTGATGAAGTCGGAGAAATGCGGCCGCTGCGGATGGCGCGCGACCAGCGTCTTCTGCCAGGGCGTCAGGTTCGTATAGAGGTCGGCCAACGCCTGCGCCGCCTTGTCCTCGATCCGCCCGATCTCATCGGCGATGTCGGTCCCGGAGGCCGCAAGCGTGCGCAATTCGTCGAGCTTGGAATCGAGCTCGGCGACGGGCTTTTCGAAATCGAGATAGCTGCGCATCTGGTCTGGCATCAACTCAATATAGGGGGACGGGGCAATGAGGCGAAGCGAGGTTGGCTGTCTCGGACAGAAGTGTAGCTTCTTCAAGGGGTTGACCTGTGCACTCGCAGGGAGCGCGCCAAATCACGAATGAGGCCACGGCTCTTTCTGCGGAGATGTGGCCGAAGTCAAGGCGGTTTCGCTCGCGGTCCGTAGCCCGGATGGAGCGAAGCGTAATCCGGGAAGGTCTATCCGCAACGTGAGAACCCCGGATTTCGCTGCGCTCCATCCGGGCTTACGGAAGACTTACTTCTCCGCCAGCGGGTGCAGGTCGCGCACCAGGCTCTTCAGGCGCTCCTCGACCACATGGGTGTAGATCTGCGTCGTCGAGATGTCGGTGTGGCCGAGCAGGGTCTGCACGATGCGCAAGTCGGCGCCGTTGTGCAGCAGGTGGCTGGCAAAAGCGTGGCGCAGCACGTGCGGGGACACCAGCCGTGCCTGGAGGCCGGAAGCAACCGCGAGTTCCTTGAGGTCGCGGGCAAAATGCTGCCGCGTCAGGTGCCCGCTCTCGCCGAACGAGGGAAACAGCCATTTCGAGGCGGCGAGGTTGCTCTTCTTCCCGGTCTTGCTGTTTTCCTTGGCAGCTTCCGTCGCCGCGAGATAATCCGCCATCGCCTGCCGCGACGCTTCGTTGAGCGGCACCAGCCGCTCCTTGTCGCCCTTGCCGCGCACCACGATCATGCGGGCGTCGCGCTTGGCCGCCGTGCGCGGCAGCGCCACCAGCTCGGAGACGCGCAAGCCCGTGGCGTAAAGCACCTCCAGCAGGCAATAGAGCCTAAGCGAGCGCAGCCGCTGCGAGGGCGAGGCATCGGCCGCCTCGCTCATCTCCTTGGCGCGGCGGAGCATGCGGTCGACATCCGATATCGACAGCACCTTCGGCAGGCCGCGGCCGCGCTTCGGGCCGGACAGGATCGCCGCGGGATCCTCAGCTCGGATGCGCTCGTTCAGGAGGAAGCGGAACAAATGCCGCATCGCCGACAGCCGCCGCGCGACGCTGGAGGATTTGAAGCCGCGTGTGTCGAGATCGGCGAGGTAGTCGCGCAGCGTCTGCGTCTCGGCATCCACAAAGCTGTGGCCGGCGCGGGCGAGGAATTCCGAGAAGTCGGTGAGGTCGCGGCGGTAGGCGTCGAGCGTGTTGGGGCCGGCGCCCTGTTCCGCCGCGAGCATGTCGAGGAACAGGCCGGTGAGCTTGATGTCTGAGGGCTTGCTGGTGGACGATTTGGCGCGCATGCCCCGCAGCCTAGCCCCTATTTCTTGAGAAACTTGTCAGCCGGGATCGTCACCGTCATTTCCCGCGATTTCGGATTGACGAAGTTCGCCAGCGCGAAGATCACGCCATAGACGATGCCGGCGATCACGGCGACGGCCGTCAGGAAGCGGAACAGGCTGGGCATCGGCAAGATCTCGGAGAGGGTCCAGGCGAGGTCTGAGATAGGCAAATTAACCAATGAAATCATCCAACATGTTCGCCGTTTCGTGGCAAGAGTCCTCTGGCGAGGGCCCTTTTGGGGTCGTATAGGTGGCCGGATGCCGCATCTGGCGGCAGATCGAGCGAGGGACATGTCCGACGCCGCGTTGCCAGCACCTGCCTCGCCTGAGGCCGACATCGTGTCGGCCCTGGGAGCGCGTTCGATCGTGCTGGTCGGCATGATGGGGGTCGGCAAGTCCACCATCGGCCGTCGCATGGCGGCGCGGCTCAAGCTGCCCTTCGTCGATGCCGACACCGAGATCGAGGCGGCGGCCGGCATGACCATACCGGAGATTTTCGAGCGCCATGGCGAGCCGCATTTCCGCGACGGCGAGGCGCGGGTGATCGCGCGGCTGCTGGACGGTGGTCCGATCGTGCTGGCGACCGGCGGCGGCGCCTTCATGCGCGAGGAGACGCGCACGCGCATCGCGGCGAAAGCGGTCTCGATCTGGCTCAAGGCGGATCACGACGTCATCATGCGGCGCGTTCGCCGCCGCGCCGACCGCCCGCTGCTGCAAACGGCCGATCCCGAAGGCACCGTCACCCGGCTGCTCACCGAGCGCGAGCCGGTCTATGGCCATGCCGACCTCACCATCGCCTCGCGCGACGTGCCGCACGACAAGATCGTCGAGGAGACCATCGCGACGCTGCGCGCCCATCTCTGCGGCGAACGGGCCGCGTCCCAGCCACCAGCCGACGTCGCGAGTGCCGTACGATGACTGCGCCCTTGAAACATTCCGATCCCGTGAACGTCGACGTCGCGCTCGGCGATCGTGCCTATGACATCGTCATCGGCCGCGGCGTGCTGGCCTCGCTCGGCGAACGCGTCGCGCGCTTGCGTCCGGGCGTGCGCACCGCGATCGTGACCGACCGCACCGTGGCAAAACACTGGCTCCAGCCCGCCGAGGCGTCGCTGGCGGCGGCCGGCATTCCGACCACGCGCGTCGTGGTCGAGGAAGGCGAGATCTCGAAGACCTATGCCGGCCTCGAGAAGGTCAGCGAAGCCCTGATCGCGGCAAAGATCGAGCGCAACGATCTCGTCATCGCGCTCGGCGGCGGCGTGGTCGGCGATCTCGCGGGCTTCGCCGCTGCGATCCTGCGCCGCGGCGTCGATTTCGTGCAGGTGCCGACCTCGCTGCTGGCGCAGGTCGATTCCTCGGTCGGCGGCAAGACCGGCATCAACTCGCCGCAGGGCAAGAACCTGCTCGGCGCCTTCCACCAGCCGGTGCTGGTGATCGCCGACACCGCCGTGCTCGACACGCTGTCGCCGCGGCAGTTCCGCGCCGGCTATGCCGAGGTCGCCAAATACGGCGTGCTCGGCGACGAGGCCTTCTTTACCTGGCTGGAGAAGAACCATTCCGACATCTTCAAGGGCGGTTCGGCCCGCGAGCATGCGATCGCGACCTCCTGCCGCGCCAAGGCCGGAATCGTCTCGCGCGACGAGCGCGAGACCGGCGAACGCGCGCTGCTCAATCTCGGCCACACTTTCGGCCATGCGCTGGAAGCCGCGACCGGCTTCTCCGACCGCCTGTTCCACGGCGAGGGCGTCGCGATCGGCATGACGCTGGCGGCGCAGTTCTCGGCCAGGCTCGGCATGATCGGCGAGGCGGATGCCGCCCGCGTCGAGCGCCATCTTGTTGAAGCGGGCCTGCCGACGCGCCTGCAGGATATCGCGGGCTTCGCGCAGGAAGGGCTCAGCGACGCCGACGCGCTGATGGCCCTGATGGCGCAGGACAAGAAGGTCAAGCGCGGCAAGCTCACCTTCATCCTGCTGGAGGCTGTCGGGCGCGCCGTCATCGCCAAGGACGTCGAGCCGGCCCCGGTGCGCGATTTCCTCAAGGAGAAGCTCGCGCGCAAGGCGTGATGGGCGGCCGAACGGCGCTAAAGCATGATCCGGAAAAGTGCGCGGTGGTTTTCCGAAAAGATCATGCTCAAATAATAGAGCGTTTCGAGCGAAGTGGGTACCGGTTCGCGTCAGGAAAACGCGTCAAGACTAGAAACCAGAGTGGTGCATGGACTGGCTCGGATTCTCCATTGTAATTCTCTGCCTGCTCGTCTCGGGGTTCTTCGCCGCGAGCGAGACCGCGCTGACCGGCGCCTCGCGCGCCAGCATGCTGCGGCTCTCCAAGCAGGGTAATCACGACGCCGACGTGGTCTCGCAACTGCTCGACATGCGCGAGCGCCTGATCGGCGCGCTGCTGCTCGGCAACAACATCGCCAATATCAGCGCATCCGCATTGGCCACCAGCATCTTCACCGCCTGGTTCGGCGATGTCGGCGTGCTCTATGCGACCGGCGTGATGACCGTGCTGGTCGTGATCTTCGCGGAAGTCCTGCCCAAGACCATCGCCATCAACGCGCCCGACCGCATGGCGCTGGCGGTCGCGCGCCCGATGCGGCTGACCATGTACGTGCTGGGACCGCTGCTCCACGTGGTCGAGATCGTGGTGCGCGTGTTGATGCGGCTGTTCGGCCTTGCCGGCGAGCACCAGGCGATCCTGTCGCCGACCGAGCGCCTGCGCGGCGCGGTCGACCTCCTGCACCACGAGGGCAAGGTCGAGAAGCAGGACCGCGACATGCTCGGCGGCCTCCTGGATCTGCGCGAGCTCCAGGTCTCCGACGTCATGATCCATCGCACCGAGATGATGATGATCAACGCCGACCTGCCGCCGGAAGATCTGGTGCGCGAGGTGCTGGCGACCGAATACACCCGCATTCCGCTGTGGCGCGAGAAGCCGGAAAACATCATCGGCGTGCTCCACGCCAAGGATCTGTTGCGCGCGATCCGGGCCTCGGACGGCGACACCTCGCGCATCGACGTCTCCACCATCGCGCTGCCGCCCTGGTTCGTGCCGGAGATGCGCCCCGTCTCCGAGCAGCTCAAGGCGTTCCGCCGCCGCAAGACACATTTCGCGCTGGTCGTCGACGAGTATGGCGAAGTTGAAGGTCTTGTGACACTGGAAGACATTCTGGAAGAGATTGTCGGTGACATCTCCGACGAGCACGACGTCGTGGTCGCCGGCGTGCGCGCCCAGCCGGACGGCTCCGTCGTGGTCGACGGCTCGGTGCCGATCCGCGATCTCAACCGCGCCATGGACTGGCACCTGCCCGATGAAGAGGCAACCACGGTCGCCGGCCTCGTCATTCACGAGGCGCGCTCGATCCCCGACCGCGGCCAGAGCTTCACCTTCCACGGCTTCCGCTTCCGCGTGCTGCGCCGTGAGCGCAACCGCATCACCGCGCTCCGTATTTCACCGGTGCCGCGCGAGGCGGAGCTGGAAGAAGCCAAGCCGCGGCGGGCCGGGACGTCGTTTTGACGCACACTCGGCGTCATCGCCCGCCTTGTGCGCACTTGCGCACTGGGGCGGGCGATCCAGTACGCCGCGGCCTATCGGTTGAATCTCGACAGCAGTGTTTACTGGATGCCCCGACGGAGCCTGTCATCGGGCTCGCCGAAGGCGAGACCCGGTGGCGGGGCATGACAGGACGACTTGTCGCGCCTTTACCCTTCCCCCGGCGCCTGCGCGTGGATCGCGAGCGCATGCACGCTGCCGGAGAGTTCCGCGGCCAGCGCCGAATTTATCATGCGATGGCGCTCGACCCGGCTCTTCCCTTTGAAGGCCGGCGATACGATATAGACACGAAAGTGCGTCTCGCCGCTCGGCCGATGGCCGGCGTGGCCCTCATGCAAATGTGACTCGTCGACGACCTGCAGGCTTTCCGGCGTGAAAGCTTCCTGCAACTTGTTGCTGATAATGTCTCTGGTAGCCATGTGAGTCCATTAATGCGTGCGATCGCACTCCGTCAATTGCCGGGGTAGCCGCTAATTGCAATGTCAAGACTTGAAGGTTTTTGCATTGCGTAGTCAAAGTTGGTCATGCCGATCGATTCATCAAAGTTCTTCGACTCCATCCGCGTCAAGCCGACCAAGGGCAAGGCGGAGGCGAAGCCGCGCGACACCGTGGCCAATTGCGAATGGGCCGGGTGTCAGAACAAGGGCGCCCACCGCGCGCCCAAGGGCCGCGACAATTCGCGCGAATATTGGCATTTCTGTCTCAATCACGTGCGCGAGTACAACCAGTCCTACAATTTCTTCTCCGGCATGAACGCCGACGCCGTCGCGCGCTACCAGAAGGACGCGCTCACCGGCCACCGTCCGACCTGGAAGATGGGTGCCAATGGCGGCGTCAAGAAGGGCGCGGAGGCCGAGATCGACGGTGCCTTCGATCCGTTCAGCATGTTCCAGGAGCTCAACGGCCGCTCCGGCTGGCGCAAGGGTCCGGAGGCTCAGCCCAAGGTCGAAACGCGCAAGGTGATGAACGCCGAGCGCAAGGCTCTCCAGGTCATGGGCCTCGGCCCCAGCGCGACGCTCGCCGACGTCAAGTCCAAGTACAAGGCGCTGGTGAAGCAGCACCACCCCGACGCCAACGGCGGCGACCGCTCCACCGAAGACCGCCTGATCGAGATCATCAAGGCCTATAATTATCTGAAGACTGTGGTGCGGGAGGCCTAGGCGACGACCTCGGGGAAGGACAGTTCGCAAACCAGTCCTTCCGGCCTCCATTGCCGGATAACCTTTCCTCCCAAGGTCCGGATGATGCCATCGATCGCGCCGACCCCGAAGCCCCTGCGCGTCGTCGGCTCGTTGACCCGGGGGCCGCCGCTCTCCGACCAGTGCAGCACGAGAGGCTGTGCATCATTGGTCACCCAACGGATCTCCAGCGTGCCCGAAGGCGTCGACAGCGATCCGTATTTGGCAGCGTTGGTCGCCAGCTCATGCAGCGCGACTGCGATCGACTGGGCGAGGGTAGGCGGCAGATGGACGTCGTCTCCCGCGATCCTGATCCGCTCGCCGTCCCGGCTGGCGTAGGGCCGCAATTCCTCTTCGACGATGGTCTTCAGATTCGCACCGGTCCAGCGCGAGGCCGAGAACAGCCTCTGCACGTTGGCAAGGGCGCTGAGCCGGCCCTGAAACGCGGCCTGGAACTCTTCTGCGGTGTCTGCCTTCGTCAGCCGCAGCATTGCCTGAGCCACTGCGAGCAGATTGTTCGAACGATGGTCGACCTCGGAGGTGAGGAGCATCATCCGCTGCTCGGCCTGCTTGCGGGCCGTGATGTCGACCAGCATGTTCACCGCCCCAACCAATCGGCCGCGTTTGTCGCGCAGCGGCGTCGGATACGGCATGAAGCAGATCCGGGAGCCGTCCGGCCGTTCGGCCACGGCTTCGACATCGCGCACGGGCCGGTTCTGCCTGAGCGCGACGGCCATCGGGCATTCATCGTGCGGGAGCGGCGTGCCGTCAGGCAGGTAGAGCTTCCATGTCACGCACCACATCTCGCCGATCTTTGGCGTGCGTCCGGCAAAATCGACGCAGGCGCGATTGAAGAATGTGATGCGGCCGTCTGCGTCGGTTGTGTAGACCGCGGCGGGCAACGCCTGCAGCAAGTCGCGAAAGCGCCTTTCGGAATCGGCGTCGGCCTCGCTCCGGCGCGTCGCATAGCTGGCGGCGATCTCGCCGATCCTGGCCTCGTCCGAATGTCCTAACAAGTCCAGCATCGCGTTCCTGATCTACCGGGGGCAGATAGGTAAGTCGCCAGGTGCGCGCGTGTTCCTGCATGGCCGGCAGGCCGTCCTCGCGATCACGGTCTCGTGCGGCGTGTTGCGCTGGGGCGTTTAGCCAAGCAGCCGTGGCCCGGATGGAGCGTCGGCGTCATCCGGGACTTTCTCGCACAGCAATTCCCCGGATTACGCTTCGCTCCATCCCGGCCACTGCATCATTCTTTAGGCATCGCCCCGACATAAGACGAGCTCGGCCGGATCAGCCGCCCCGTCCGCTGTTGCTCGCGTGCATGCGCGGTCCAGCCTGCGGCGCGCGCCACCGCGAAGATCGGCGTAAAGGCCTGGCGCGGGATGGCGAGCGCATCGAGCAGGATCGCGGTGAAGAACTCGACATTCGTCTCCAGCGGCCGGTCTGGGTTCTTCTTGCGCAGCGCCGCGCGGATATAGGCCTCGACCTCGCCGGCGAAGGGCAGGTCGGCGCCGTCTGCGGACAGCCGCTCGATGGCTGCCTTCAACACGTCGGCGCGCGGGTCGCGCACGCGATAGACGCGGTGACCAAAACCCATCATGCGCTCGCCGCGCGCCAGCGCCGCATCCACCCAGGGCTGGATTCGCTCGCGCGAGCCGATCGCATCCAGCATCTCCAGCACCGGCTCCGGCGCCCCGCCATGCAGTGGACCGGTCAAAGCGCAGTAACCGGCGGTGACGGCCGCGAACAGGTCGGCTTGCGTCGAGGCCACCACGCGCGTGGTGAAGGTCGAGGCGTTCATGCCGTGATCGCAGACCGTGACGAAATAGGCGTCGAGCGCCGCGACCTCGCGCGGCTCCGGCGACGTGCCGCGCAACATCCGCAGCGTATCGGCGGCATGGCTCGCATTCGGATCGGGCGCGACCGGATCGAGTCCCTTGGCGCGCTGGACCAGCGCACCCGCAATCACCGGAAACGCCCCGACGATGGTGGCTTCATGCTCCAGCCCGTTCTCCGCGCGAAGACCCGCGACCGCCGCGCGGAACCCGTCGACGATGCCCATGCCGCGGGTGGCCGGCAGCAGGTCTGCCAATCGCGCGAAGGCACGCTCGCGCGCCGCGCCGAGGTTCGCCCGCACATTGGCTTCGCTGCGCGTGCTTCCGGTGGCGCCGTTCCAGAGCCGGGCGGTGACGCCCTCAAAGCTCGATTTGGCGGCGAGGGTGCCGACATGCTCGCCGGCGATGATCAGTTCGCCGCGCTCGCCGTCGACATGGCTGAGCACGGTTTCGGCCGCGGGGACGCCGTCCAGACCGATCTGGCTTTTGGTGAGGTGGATGTTCATGGCCCAAATCTCCTGTTCACGGGAAGAAAGATCGGGCCTCTCGACAGATTGATCAATCTTGATTACATAAATCAATATGAAAAATTCCGAGGAGCTCTACCTCTCCGCCCGGGAAGCCGCCGCCGAGCTCGCGATCTCGCCGGCCACGCTCTACGCCTATGTCAGCCGCGGCCTGATCCGCTCCGAGCCGACTCCGGACTCGCGAAAAAACCGCTACCGCGCCGAGGACGTGCGCGCCCTGAAGGAGCGCCGGGTGCCGTCGCCGGAGCCGCGCGGCCTGCGCAGCTTCGATGCCGACCTGCCGGTGATGGACACGGAGATTTCGACCATCACCGAGGAGGGCGCGATCTATCGCGGCGTCAATTGCGTCGATCTCGCCGAGAACGACACGCTGGAGCATACGGCGACGCTGCTCTGGGACGTCTCCGGCGTCGATCCGTTCGCACCGGACAATCAGCCGCAGCTGTCCGACGAGATGCGCGCGATTGCGCAGGCCGCGCGCCGCGCCGCCCCGATCGACCGCGCCATCGCCGTGCTGGCGCTTGCCTCGAGCGCGGATCCCCGCGCCTTCACCCGCGCGCCCGAAGGCCGCGCGCTGGTCGGCGCGCGCATCGTCCGGCTGCTGGTGGCGACCATGCTCAATGCCGAGCTCTCGGCAGAGCCGCTGCATCGGCAGATCGCGAAGACCTGGGCACCCGACAACAAGCATGCGCCGGATCTCATCCGCCGCGCGCTGGTGCTGCTCGCCGACCATGAATTGAACGCCTCGACCTTCACCGCGCGTTGCGCGGCGTCGACCGGCCTCAACCTCTATGATTCCGTCATCGCCGGTCTTGCCGCGCTGAAAGGTCCGAAGCATGGCGGCGCCGGCGTGCTCGCCTCGCAGCTCGTGAAGACGCTGGTCGATCGCGACGTGGAGCCGATGGTGCGCGAGCGCGTCGCGCTCGGCGAACGCTTTGCCGGCTTCGGCCACGGCGTCTACAAGCGCGGCGATCCCCGCGCGCAGTCGCTGCTGAATGCACTGGCCCGCGCCGGCGCGCCGCGAAAGTTCACCAGGGAAGTGCCGGAGCGGATCGTTGAAGCCACCGGCGAACTCGTCAATATCGACTATGCGCTCGCGGTGCTCGTGCACGCGTTGCGGCTACCCGCGGGCAGCGAGCTCGCCCTGTTTGCGATGGCGCGCTGCGTCGGCTGGATCGCGCATGCCAGCGAGCAATTGCAGTTCGGCAAGCTGATCCGTCCCCGCGCCCGCTATGTCGGGCCTGCGCCGGGCCGGAGAACGGCGGCTGCGGAATCAAAGCCCCAGGGTTGACCCGAAGCGGCCATTTGGCAGTCCACCTGGAAGCCCGCTTGGAATTAAAGACCATTTGGTCTATATATCAGCAATGCGCCACCAAACCCCAGTGCGGTTGCCCCGCGGCCGTCCCCGAAGTTTCGACACGGAAGCCGCTGTCGAACGTGCGATGGGCGTGTTCTGGTCGCGCGGCTATCACGCCACGGCGCTGCCGGACCTTCTTCGTGCGACAAAACTCTCGCGCGGCAGCCTTTACGCCGCTTTCGGTGACAAGCACTCACTCTTCCTGCGTGCGCTTGATCGCTACATTGCCGATGCCCTGACACGCATGGATGTCGAACTTGACCCCCGTAGAGAGCCGGTCGACGGCCTGCGGGCCTTCTTTGCCGGCTATGTCGAGCGCATGAGCGGCGCCAATGGCCGGCGCGGATGCCTGCTGGTGGCCACGGCCATGGAACTGGCCGGCCAGGATGCTGAAGCTGGTCGTCGCATCGCGAGCTTTTTCAAAACCATGGAAGCCAGGGTGGCGGATGCATTGTCCCGCGCGAAGACGGCGGGCAAGCTGGTCGATGGTGTCGAGCCTACAAGCGCCGCTCAAATTCTCGTCTGTTTCCTTTGGGGGCTACGAGTGGTCGCCAAAACGGCACCGACAGGGATCACATGGCAAGCCACCGTTGACGCCCTCCTCGATCGCTTCATCAGGTAAACGACAACCCACGGGCGCTTCGCTATCGGCGCGTCCATATCTAGACTGATCGGTCTTGAAAGGAAGATGCCATGTCTGCGATCCAGATTGTCTGCGCGGTGGCCGTTCCCTTGCTCTGGGRTTACCAGTTCGTGGCCATCAAGGTGGGCGTTACGGAGTTTCCGCCGCTCTTCTTCCTCGCGCTGCGCTTCCTGGCCATCGCGCTGCTGCTTGTTCCGTTCGTCAAACGGCCCACGCGTCAACAGTTCGGCCCTGTCGCAGCCATTTCGCTTTTCCTTGGCGGACTGAACTTCGGGCTCTTCTATGTTGGCCTTGGGCTCGGCTCGGGAAGTCTGTCGGCCGTCGCCTATCAACTCGCGCCGCCTTTCACCGTCCTGTTGGCCTGGCCGCTGCTCGCGGAGAGACCGTCCCTCATCACGTCCGCCGGCGTTGTGCTTGCATTCGTCGGCGTGGTCGTGCTGGCAGCGGGGCCTGGCCTGTCGGCAAACGCGCTGCCGCTGCTGCTTGTGGTCGGGGCAGCTTTCGCATTCGCGGTCTCCAACGTCTTGACGAAACGCTACGGCCCTTTCGATCCCCTGATGTTGATGGGGTGGTCGTCGCTGCTCACGGTGCCGCAGGTCATGTTGATGTCGTTGCTGCTTGAGCATGGACAGCTGGCGAGCCTTGTCACGGCCGATCAACATGGTTGGCTGGCACTCGCCTACACGATTTTCATCGGGGGAATCGTCGGGTTCGGCCTTTGGTTCTGGCTGATCGCCCGCTGCTCCATGGGCCGCGTCGCCCCCTTCGGCCTGCTGCTTCCGGTGTTTGCCTTGATGTCGAGCGTGCTGTTTCTTGGCGAGCGCATGACCCCAAAGTTGATTGTCGGTGGGCTGCTCGCGATCTCCGGCGTCGCCGTGACACAGTTCAGACCGGGCGCTCGACCAATTTGAACGTCGCCTGAGGCCGATACGGAGCCGATACGGATTTGGCAGGTCTTCCCGGGATGCTCAGGGTCCCGGGCTCATGCCCTAGGCCCGCGGTTTCGCCGGGGCGACGCCGCCGCCGTTCCGGCGGCGGATGAACCAGATCACCAGCCCCAGAATAATGGCGCCACTGACCACGGTGAGGATCCAGATGTGCTTGCCGATATGCCCATGGTGGTGCAGCCCGGCATATTCATGCAGGGCCGATACCGCCAGCACGCCCGGCAGCACATGCGCCGGCGCCCAGACCAGGATCGCCGGGATGTTGATGGAATAGAAGCGCGCCGGCGCCATGCCGAGCGCGCCGGCGGTCACGGGCACGAAGGCGCGGATCGGCGGCACGAAGCGGGCGAAGAACACGGCCCAGGTGCCGAAGCGGTGGAAGAAGCTTTCGCTCTCCGCGACCACGCGCGGGTAATTGGTCAGCGGCCAGGTGCTGAGGATCTCGCGCTGCTGCCGGTGCCCGATCCAATAGGCCGAGCCATCGCCGAGGACCGCACCGAAAGCCGCGGCCAGCAGCACCCATTGCAGCTTCAGCTCCCCGCCGGGAATCAGGGCGCTCAGCGCCAGGATGATGGTCGAGCCGGGGACCACCGATCCCACCACCGGAACGGCTTCGAGCAGCGCTGCCAGGAACAGGGTCAGGTAGGCCAGCCACGCATGGGCCGAAACGAACGCGATGAAGGGATCGAGAAAGGACGTCACATCGTCTCTGGGTTGGGTGGGGCCACGCGGGTTCGGACCCTACATAAGTAAGCAGGGGCGGTAAAAGTGCCACTTGCGTGGGCAGGGCTACCAGTCCCGCACGAAATTCGAGCGTGATTCGCAGGGCAGCCTTCCAAAAATCGCGTTCCTTACCTATCTAGATGAAAAGACAATGGAACTTTGATTGGGGGGCGGGCTTCTGCCAGCACGTTGTCTCTGATAGGTTCGCAGACGCACCCAGCCGCAGCCACCGTGCAAATAACTGGTCTCGGGATCGCCCGGGACCTCGGAGGATTGATGACGACCGCCGCCCTGTCCAAGATTGAGGAAGTTTCCGGTTTGCCCGACATGAAGGTGTCGGTCCGCCAGGTGTTCGGGATCGACAGCGATCTCGAAGTGCCGGCCTATTCCGCCGTCGATCCTCATGTGCCCGAAGTTGATTCCGACTACCGCTTCGACCGCGCCACCACGCTCGCCATTCTCGCCGGTTTCGCCAGGAATCGCCGCGTCATGGTGACCGGCTATCACGGCACCGGCAAATCCACCCATATCGAGCAGGTCGCCGCGCGCCTGAACTGGCCCTGCGTGCGCGTCAACCTCGACAGCCACATCAGCCGTATCGACCTCGTCGGCAAGGACTCGATCGTGGTCCGCGACGGCAAGCAGGTCACCGAATTCCGTGACGGCATCCTGCCCTGGGCGCTCCAGAACAACGTCGCGCTGGTGTTCGACGAATACGACGCCGGCCGCCCGGACGTGATGTTCGTGATCCAGCGCGTGCTCGAGGTCTCCGGCCGCCTGACGCTGCTCGACCAGAACAAGGTGATCAAGCCGCACCCGTCGTTCCGGTTGTTCGCCACCGCCAACACGGTCGGCCTCGGCGACACGTCGGGCCTCTATCACGGCACCCAGCAGATCAACCAGGGCCAGATGGACCGCTGGTCGATCGTCACCACGCTCAACTACCTCAGCCATGACGAGGAAGTGGAGATCGTGCTGGCGAAGGCCAAGCACTATCGCACCACGGAGGGCCGCGACATCGTCAACAAGATGGTGCGCCTTGCCGATCTCACCCGCAACGCCTTCGCCAATGGCGATTTGTCGACGGTGATGAGCCCGCGCACGGTGATCACCTGGGCGGAAAACGCCGACATCTTCGGCGATATCGGCTTCGCCTTCCGCGTCACCTTCCTCAACAAGTGCGACGAGCTCGAGCGTCCCCTGGTCGCCGAGTTCTACCAGCGCTGCTTCAACGCGGAGCTGCCGGAATCGGCGGTGAACGTGGCGCTGTCCTGATTTCTCTCGGTGTGTCGTCCCGGCGAAAGCCGGGACCCACCGCGAGGTCTCTCGATGAAGCGACGCTGATAGTTTTCCCTGATACGACAACGGCCGGTGGTTATGGGCCCCGGCCTGCGCCGGGGCGACGGATAGGGCGAGATGACCACCTCCAACTCCAAATTCCGCAACACCAAGGAAGCTCCGACCGAGCCGTTCAAGCGCTCGGTGGCCTCCTGCCTGAAGGCGATCGCCAAGACGCCCGAGCTCGACGTCAGCTTCGCCGCCGAGCGTCCGGGCCTTGCGCCCGGCAAGGCGCGGCTGCCGGAGCCCGCGCGCAAGATGACCAAGCGGGACGCCGCGATCGTCCGCGGCCACGCCGACTCCATCGCGCTCAAGCTCGCCTGTCACGATCCGAAACTGCATCGCAAGCTGATGCCGGGCAATCCGCAGGCGCGCGGCGTGTTCGAGGCGGTCGAGCAGGCCCGCGTCGAGGCGATCGGCGCGCGCCGCATGGCCGGCGTTGCCAAAAATCTCACCGCGATGCTCGACGATCACTTCCATCGCGGCAAGTTTGACGAGATCACCGACCGCGCCGATGCGCCGCTGGCCGACGCGCTGGCGATGCTGGTGCGCGAGCGGCTGACCGGCATGGCGCCGCCGACGGCTGCGAAAAAGGTGGTCGATCTCTGGCGTCCCATTCTCGAAGACAAGATCGGCAGGCGGCTCGACCGGCTCGACGGCCTGGTCGAGGACCAGACCCGGTTCGGCGACGCCGTGCATGATCTGCTCTCGGCGCTCGAGCTCGGCGACGAGCGCAACGCCGACAGCGAGGACAATGACGACAACGACGAGAACCGCGACGGCGACAACGATCAGTCCGGCGCCGAGGGCTCGCCCGATTCCGATGCCGCCCAGGAGATGAGCGCCGACCAGGCGCAGGCGAGTTCGGAGGAGATGAGCGAGAGCGCGATGGAAAGCGCGCAGGCCTCGACCTCCGACACCTTCGACGACGGCGAGCTCGGCGACGACGAGACGCCGGGCGAGGCGACGCGGCCGAATTCGCGCGGGGCCAACGAGCCGCGCGGGCCGGAATACCACGCCTTCGCGCCGAAATTCGACGAGGTGATCGCGGCCGAAGACCTCTGCGACCATGACGAGCTGGAGCGGCTGCGCGCCTATCTCGACAAGCAGCTCGCGCATCTGCAAGGCATCGTCGCCCGGCTCGCCAACCGGCTTCAGAGGCGCTTGATGGCGCAGCAGAACCGCGCCTGGGAGTTCGACCTCGAAGAAGGCATCCTCGATCCCGCGCGGCTGTCGCGCGTGGTGACCGATCCCTATCATCCGCTGTCCTTCATGCACGAGAAGGAGGCGACCTTCCGCGACACCGTGGTGACGCTGCTGCTCGACAATTCCGGCTCGATGCGCGGACGCCCGATCACCGTGGCGGCGACCTGCGCCGACATTCTGGCGCGCACGCTGGAGCGGTGCGGCGTCAAGGTCGAGATTTTGGGCTTCACCACGCGCGCCTGGAAGGGTGGCCAGTCCCGCGAGGCGTGGCTTGCCGCCGGCAAGCCGGCCAATCCCGGCCGTCTCAACGATCTCCGCCACATCATCTACAAGTCCGCCGACGCCCCCTGGCGCCGTGCGCGGAAAAACCTTGGCCTGATGATGCGCGAGGGCCTGCTGAAAGAGAACATCGACGGCGAGGCGCTCGATTGGGCGCACAAGCGCCTGCTCGGCCGGCCCGAGCAGCGCAAGATCCTGATGATGATCTCGGACGGCGCGCCGGTCGACGATTCCACGCTGTCGGTCAATCCCGGCAACTATCTCGAGCGGCATCTGCGCCACATCATCGAGGAGATCGAGACCCGCTCGCCGGTGGAGCTGATCGCGATCGGCATCGGCCATGACGTCACCCGCTATTATCGCCGCGCGGTGACGATCGTGGACGCCGAAGAACTCGGCGGCGCCATCACCGAGAAGCTCGCCGAGCTCTTCAGCGAGACGGCGACCGCGCCTACGCATTCGGCAAGCCGCCCGCGCCGCAAACTGCATTCGTGAGCACGCTTCGATCCCGCCGCAGCTTTATCGGCCACGCGGCGGCGGGATTTTCCACTTTCGCACTCCCTCGGTTTGCCCATGCGGAGCCGCCGGCGCGGCAGACGCAGATCGAGCATGCCGTCACCGAACCGGCCAGCATCGAAGTCAACGCGCGGCCGATTCCGTCCTTCGAGCCGCGCGACCGGTCGCGCACGCGCTTCGGTTCACTGCAATATCGCAGCGGCCTGGTGCTGACCTCGCCGCATCGCGGTTTTGGCGGCCTGTCCGGCTTCCGCTTCCTCGACAGCAAGGGCGAGCGTTTCCTCGCGCTCTCCGACCAGGGCACCTGGTTCACAGGCGCGATCCGCTATTCCGGCCGCGCCATGGTCGGGCTCGACGATGTCGAGGCCGCACCGATGCTCAATTCCGAGGGGCGGCCGATCACGGAGAAGCGGCTCTGGTACGACACCGAGTCGCTCGCGCGCGACGGCTCGCTCCTCTATGTCGGGCTCGAGCGCGTCAACCAGATCATGCGCTTCGATTTTGCCAAGGGAGCGACGCGCGCCCGCGGCGAGGTGTTGCCGACGCCGCCTGCGGTGCGCAAATTGCCGTACAACAAGGGGCTCGAGGCACTGGTCTTCGTGCCCAGGGACAAGGGCCAGCCGCTCGCGGGCAGCTTGATCGCATTGTCGGAAGGCGGTTTTGATGCCGACGGCAATCTGATCGGATTCCTGATCGGCGGGCCTTCGCCGGGCCAGTTCAGCGTCCGCCGCACCGACAAGCAGTTCATCAGCGACGCGGTGCTGCTCCCCTCCGGCGAGCTGCTCATCCTCGAGCGCAAATTCTCCTGGTTCACCGGCATCAACATCCGCATTCGCTCGATCCCGCTGAAGTCGATCGCGCCCGGCGCGGTGGTCGACGGGCCTACGCTGTTCGAGGCCGATCTCGGCCACGAGGTCGACAACATGGAGGGCATCGACGCCCATGTCACGGCCGACGGCGAGACCGTGCTGACGATGGTCTCGGATGATAATTTCTCCCTGCTCCAGCGCACCCTGCTGTTGCAGTTCACGCTGGTGGAGTAGGTTGAACGTTAGCCCCCCCTTCGCCGACCCAACATCATGCCCCAGCCTCGCGCCATCCTCGCCCTTCTGCTCACCTTCGCCCTGTCGCCGGCCTTTGCCACGGCCGAGCACAAATACGCCAAGGGCGAATACGCCATCATCCAGGACGGACGTGCGCCGAATCGGAAGCTCTCGATTGCCGCCCACGGCGAGGGCGAGACCGGCTCCGAGAAATTCCGCATCTATTTGATGGCCGAGCCCGGCCATCGCCGGCTGATGGCGCTCGACAATGTCAACGATGACAACATCCTCGACTCCGCGCCGGGTGCTTTCCACGCCGCCTGGTCGGCGGATTCGCGCTATGTTGCGGTGTCGTTCCGCAGCGAGCGCCATATCGTCACGCTGAACCTGTACGCGATCGAAGGCGGCCGCGCGCGGCTGATCGATGGGCCGGACCTGTTCCGGGACGCCACCGGGCGCACCGTCCAGCTCAAGGAGGACGGCGACATGCGGACATCCGTGCCCGCGCTGACATGGCAGTCGCCGCGCCRCTTCCACCTCACGGATTACCGTGTGTTCGTGCTCGACGACACCGCGCTTGCGGACAAGCTCGGGCCGCTCGGCAAAACGACGAAGCGGGACGGCGGCGGCAACACCATCCAGTTCTCGGCCGAGGCCGACGGCGAGCTGCTGCCCGATGGCCGCATTCGCATGGGCAAGCCGCAAGCGGGCAAGTTCGAGGAGCTGGAGTAATCGTCGTCCTGGCGAAAGCCAGGACCCCCGCGCGAGCGCCCTGCGCTCGTCGCGATGACCCCAGGGAGACGTTAGGCGAAGACTGGTCGTTCGGGATTAGCACCGCACGCAACCGAAAGACCTCGCGGTATGGGTCCTGGCTTTCGCCAGGACGACGGGCGGAATGTGTGTCGCGGTCTTGTGATCATATGACGCGCGCAATGCATGGCCCCGCGGGCCGCCATGCCCGCCGCGCCGCTGGAAATCCGCCCGTCCGTCACTACACTCCTTGCATTGCCCCTCCCATCCCCGGAACTCCCCGCATGAGCGCCCTGTTTTCCCCGATCAAGCTGCGCGGCCTGACGTTGAAGAACCGTCTCGTGGTGTCGCCGATGTGCCAGTATTCGGCCGACGACGGCGTCGCCACGGATTGGCACTTCGCCCACATCAACAATCTCGCGCTGTCGGGCGCATCGATGTTCTGCATCGAGGCGACCCATGTCGAGGCGATCGGCCGCATCACGCCGGGTTGCCTCGGGCTCTACAGCGACGCCTGCGAGGCGGCGCTGAAGCAGGTGATCGCCTCCGTGCGCAAGCATTCCACCACAGCGGTCGCGATGCAGCTCGCGCATGYCGGCCGCAAAGCCTCGAGCGCGCGGCCCTGGGACGGCGGCCAGCTGATTCCGCAAGCGCAGGGCGGCTGGCAGACGGTGGCGCCGTCGGCGCTGCCGCACAAGGAGGGCGAGGCCGCGCCGCTGGCGCTGGATGCCGCGGGGCTGAAGCGCATCCGCGACGCCTTCGTCGACTCGACCCGCCGCGCGATGCGCATCGGCATCGACGCCATCGAGCTGCACGGCGCGCACGGCTATCTCATGCATCAATTCCTGTCGCCGATCTCCAACAAGCGCACCGACGAATATGGCGGCTCGCTCGAGAACCGCATGCGCTTTCCGTTAGAGGTGTTCGACGCGGTGCGCGCCGTGTTCCCGCACGACAAGCCGGTCGGCATGCGGGTGTCGTCGACCGACTGGGTCGAGGGCGGCTGGGACCTGGCGCAGACCATCGAATTTTGCAAGGCGCTGAAGGCGCGCGGCGTCGACTGGATCGATGCCTCTTCCGGCGGCGTCTCGCCGCTGCAGAAGATCACGCTCGGCCCCGGCTACCAGGTGCAGTTCGCAGACAGCATCAAGCGCGAGACCGGATTGCCCACCATCGCCGTCGGCCTGATCACCGAGGCGAAGCAGGCCGAGGACATCGTTGCATCCGGCAAGGCCGACATGGTCGCGCTCGCCCGCGGCATGCTCTACGACCCCCGCTGGGGCTGGCATGCCGCGGCTGAAGTCGGCGGTGTGGTCGAGGCGCCGCCGCAATACTGGCGCTCGCAGCCGTCGACGCAGAAGGAGCTGTTCGGCAAGACGACGTTCGGGGCGCGGTGAGGGGGTGGGGATGCCTGTGGTAATGGGTCCTGGCTTTCGCCAGGACGACGACGGTGGATTTGGCGCGGCACGATCGTTCCCTGATCATCGGGAGTACTCCGTTCGGCCCAGGGTCACGGCGTCACCATCACCTCACGCATCCGTAACCCCGCTTGCCTTCCACCCTCCACGAAACTGGCCTAACCTTGCGCGCACTCAAGCCTGCGAGGCCCGCCATGCGTTTTCGTGTCCGGAAGGCTGCTCATGTGCTGGAGCGCATTGGCCTCGCGATGGCGGGGGCCGCGTGCGGGCTGTTCGTCGGCGCCTATGTCGGATCTGCGATTGCGCCGCTCACCACGCAGGGCTTTCTGCTGGTGATGATGCTGCTCGGCGTCGTCGGCTTCTATCTCGGCATCGACACGCCGCAGCTTCCGTTCGACGAGGCCCACAGCCAGCTCGACGCCGCGGAATTCCTCAGCGCCGCCGGCACGCTCTTCGCCACGTTCACCGCCTTTGCCTCCATCGCCGTCATCGTGCTGCGGCTCGAGCCGCACCTGGCCTGGACCTGGCTCGCTTTGATCGGCTGGATCGCCGGCGTCGCCATGCAGATCATCGCCGGCGCGAAGGCCAGGATGCGGAAGTAGGGAGGCTAAAAACTCGCTGTCGTCCCGGCGAAGGCCGGGACCCACCGCGAGGTCTATCGATTGGGATGAGGTGCAAGTACCGAACCCAGAATCTTCGCCAAACTACTCCCTGTGGTTATGGGTCCCGGCCTTCGCCGGGACGACAGGAGATCAAAACACCACGCCGATGCGCGAGCCGCGCTTCCAGGCGATGCGGCAGCGTTTCTTGGTGTTGACGTGCAGCAGCTCGAACCGCTCGGGGATCGTCACCTGGCCGCCGAGATCGACGCAGGCCCCTCCGGGCGAATAGTCGATCAGCGTGCAGGGGATCACCGGCGCGCGCGGGTCGGTGATGATCTTGGCCTGGCGGGACACCAGGCCGGCGGGCTTGACGCGGGCATGTCGGCGCGGATGCATTGGCACTCTCCTCCAATTCCGCAGGGCTCGCGGCGGGTCTGAGGCGATGATGGAAGGAGTATGATGCGATCTCGCTAAGGCGGGGGTGAGAATTTTAATGAAAAGTGGTGGTAGCGCGGTGGGGGGCTGCGCTGGCGCCTCAAATTCAACCGTCGTCCTGGCGAAAGCCAGGACCCATACCGCGTGATCTATCGATTGCGCGGAGGGCTAATCCCGAACGACCAGTCTTCGCCAAACCGCTCCCTGTGGTTATGGGTCCCGGCCTACGCCGGGACGACACCGGTAGTGCCGCGCCAGCCCCTCCTCACCCCGTCGTCCCCACCGCCGCCTCCACCCCCGCCTGCATCGGCATCGGCACCGTCACATAGTCCTTCGGCATGTTCACCGGCCGGTAGCCCGGCTCCACCGCCATCCGCTTCAGCACGCTTTCGTGCACATGCGCGCCTTCGGGGATCACGCGCGGTTCGCAATCGGGGATGTAGAAGCCGAGCACAACCTTCCGCTCCGGCCATTCCTTGTACTTCGCGCTCTTCGGCACATACTCCAGCGCGCGCCAGGCCGCCGTCATCGAATTGTGCAGCTCACCCGTCTTGCCGGTGTAGGCGGGCGGGACGTATGTGAACGGCGAGTTCTCGCGCTGGACGCCCCAGGCGAGCTGGTTGACGGTGCGCGGGTTGAAGTTCAGGCCCGCTTTCGCCGCCTCCTCGATCATCCAGATCAACGGATATTTGGACTCCCCGCTCTCGGCCTCCGGATAGCCGCCGCCGACGTCGCAGTGCACGCCAGCGAACCACACCTGCATGATGTCCTGCGGCACCTTCTTCTCGTCGGGCACATAGCGATTGCTCCAATAGTCCTGTGGCTCCTCGTACTTATTGAGGCGGAACATGCGGCGCCGCTCGTCGATCGCGATCGCCTGGCGGAAGATGTTGACGCTCGGATCGCGCCGCGTGAAGGCGAGCTCCTCCAGGCTGAACAGGAAGAAGAAGTTGTCGCGCCGCGGCACGATCACGCTCGCCACCGTGTCCCAGACCCCGATGAAATGGATGGTCGGCCAGCGCGTCGAGGTGATGCGCGCGAACTGGGCGGCGAGATCGAACGCATCCTTCGGCAGCGGACCCTGATCGTCGACGGCGACGTCCTTGAGGTCCTCGATGTCGTTGCCGCGCCCGGTGCCGGAATATTGCTTGTAGGCGACCAGGCCGGAGCCTGCGAGGTTGGCCTGCTCCGGCGAGATCAGCCCGATCTTGTGGATCAGCCCCGCCAGCACCCGCACCGTGTAGGCGCCGCGCGAGAAGCCGAACAGATAGATCTTGTCGCCCGGCGCATAGTGCTCGATCAGGAAGCAATAGGCCGACAGCACGTTGTCATCGAGCCCGTAGCCGGTGGCGAGCCCCAGCACCAGGTTGATGTTGGCCTTCCAGCGGTGCCACGTGGTCGGCTCCGTCACCGTGCCGACGCCGGGATCGTAGAACACCAGCTGCCGCGGCCGCGTCTTGTCGGTCTTGCGCAGGCAGCGATACAGTTTCAGGACGTTGGAGATGTTCTCGCTGATCTCGTTGCCGGTGCCGTCGCAGCAGATGACGAGATTTCTCGGCTCGGTCTTGTGGTCGTGCTCCACGGTATGCCCCTCCCGGTGATGCTACCGGGGCGAGTATAGCCGAAAAGCGTGGCAGGGAGGAGACGATGCCTGTGTCCGCGACGGCGGTCCGCTCCCTCGCCCCGCTTGCGGGGAGAGGGTTGGGGTGAGGGGGAGCCTCGCCGGGGAAGGTGGGAGTTGGAC
>NZ_JBFULT010000071.1:0-19728 GCF_054049755.1 Bradyrhizobium sp. P5_C11_2 | reverse complement strand
TTTCACCTTCTCTAAAATCTTTCCAATACCGGTAGGTGCAATATAGCCCGTACAACCAAAGAGAGACGAGCACCAGAACAAGCGGACCAATCGAGCTTTTCGCGAACTCGGTTGGATCGAGAATCTTCAGCAAGAAAATCAAGGCAAAACATAGAACTCCAGCAGCCGCAAAGCCTCGCGCTCGTAACCGCCAAACTCGGACTTCCTCCGAAATAGTCATCCCTCCTCATTAGGGTTACGTACGCTCTCGCACCTAACTGGCTCTGCGGCTTTCGTCCTCGAACTGGGGACGACTGAGATGTCTCGTGAGCCGCCCTTCAGCGCCCCATCCGCGCCGTCTGGCGATCGGGGCCAACAGCAGGCAGGCCAGGTTCAACGCAATCAGCGCGATCAGTAGATAGAGGCCGAAAAACACGAAAATGCAGGACGCGCCCCCAACGATAAGGACGAGCAGAACAGTGGGCGGGATTCTGAGGCGAAACATGCTCGCCATGGTAACACAACGTCGCCTAGGTTCGCGCCTCTCCAGGAATAAGGTTTGCAGACCGTTTAAGTCTGCTGTTGGCCCTTAGCGGTCATCGCCGCGTTTCCAAACGACAACCGCTTCTATCTCGAAGCGGACACCGTCCTCGAGCGCGCGGGACGACGGCAGCATGCCGTCAACGCCGTACACCCGCTCCATGATCTGGTCCCTGAGGGTTTCGTAGATTTTCCGGGCTCCCATTCGCCCGGCGCGACGCCTCATCTGGACCATTCAATACCCGCCGAAATCCATTAATCTCCTGTGCCAGTGTGCGGTGAAGCCGATCGAAATCCAAGCGGCTCTTTTCGAAATGGTCGCATCGCTCCCCTTCCAAAGTCAGCTTTTCGTGCTGGCCGTCTTGTCGAGCGCGGCACGCAGGCCGTTGGCAAGCTTGATCGCGTCGTCGTTGGCCCAGAAGTGCATGAAGAAGAGGCGCGGCTGTTCGTCCAGCATGTGGCTATGGAGAGCCGTCACGGCGATGCCATGCGATCGCAGCGCCTTGATCACGGGGTTCACCTCGCCGCTGGTCATGACGAAATCGCCGGTGATGGCCGCCTTGCCGCCGCCGGTCGGTTGAAAGTTGATGGCGGTTGCGACGCCCAGTGGACCGACGGGGCTCAACTGCATCCCTTCTTCGGTCACCGGATCGCGGCGTGGAACGTTGAACTGATAGACGCCGCCGTTGGCCTGCCCCTTGACGCCGATGATGTGGTCGAGTTGCGCAGTATCGAGAGCGACGGCAGGTGGAGGGGCCGCCGGAGCCACTGCCGACAGCGGCGTCTTGCTTTCGGCAAGCCCATCCCGGATGGCTGCCGCGATCTTGACCGGATCGCCATGCCCGGCCACGTGCATATAGAACGTCGCCGGGCTCGCGCCGAGCAGATGGTTGTGAACGGCGGTGATCTCGAGCCCATCTGCGATCATCTTCGCCATCACAGGATTGATCTCGGACTCCAGCAGCACGAGGTCGCCCATCGCCATGACGCCGCCATGCGCGGGCTTGAACGCGACCCAGCCGCCAAGCGCGAGTGCCGGCTTGATGGTTACGCTGTCAAGCGTTACCGTCAGGTCGGTGCGCGGAAAGCCGTAGCGATGGACGTCGCCGGTGACGGCCGCCTTTCGGCCCAGTGTCTCATCGACCTTCTGCCAATCGGCATCTTGCGCATGAGCGGTTGCGACGAATAGTTCGGTGAACGCTCGCCCATCGACCATCTGAACGCTTGCGCTCGTCGCGAACAAGCAGGCGCCGATGCCCATCAGCGCCGAGATTGTCTTTCGCATGGTTCTGCTCCCTTGAGCTGGCATTCCGGGCTGTCGAGCCGTCAGCGTCTCACTTTTGCTCTTTGACCTGGCCGCTGCTGTCGACGACCAGCCGCACCTCCTTGCCGTTCTTCACGGCCTTGGCGGTCGTCCCCTCGGCGGTCGACTTGATGTCGCTGACCTGCGAGTAGCCGGCCGCCTGGATCCTGGCGACGAGTTCTTCTTGTGTCAGCGCGTGTACAGTCGAGAGCCCGCCCGCGGTAGCCAGCAATAGGACGGTGCGAATGATTGTCCGTATTCGCATGATCGTTCTCCTGGTTGTGTCCCGGCCCCAGGTGAAGTCAGTTTCGCGATTGCCCCTCCATGGTGTCCACGAGGCACCACAGGACGCAGGCATCAACGCGCGTCGGCGCGGCCGCCGTGCCGATAAGTGGAGACAATCTGTCGAATGAAATCGAAATGTATGATGACATGCTGCGCCCTTGGTGATCAGGACGCGATTCTTGGGCATGTCGCCTCGCGAGGAGATCGCACATCCCCGGTACCCGGAATAGAAGCCGCGGGGGCGGAGCTGTCAACCGGCCGTGACGAGCGTCACGAAGAGTTCACCGTTCGAACGGAACCACGCCAACGACCGTCTTGAAACGTGAGCATCATCTCACGTAGACTTGCCGATGTGGGGACAAAGCAGACTCCCCGTGAGGCTTCGGTCCAAGCTCTGCGCAGCACGCCACTCGTGGAGCTTGCGCATGGACACCGAACGACACCCTTCCCCCCGACACATCGTCGCCATCCTCTCACGCGGAGACGCGGCCGCACGCCGGGACGCAACCGCGCAGAACAGCCGTTTCGTCCRCGTTTTCGAAGCACTCGCCGCTATCGGCATCGAAGCCCGGCCGGTCATCTACGACGAGACCTTCGCCGACGCCGTCCGCGATCAATTGCTCTCGGTCGGCGGTGTGCTCGTCTGGGTCGATCCGATCCATCAGGGCAAGACGCGCGCGGATCTCGATGCCCTGCTTCGCGACGTTGCGGCGCAAGGCCCGTGGGTGAGCGCGCATCCCGACATCATCCTGAAGATGGGCGTCAAGGAGGTGCTCTACCGAACGCGTCATCTCGGATGGGGCGCCGATACGCATCGCTATGACACCGCTGCGGCCTTCCGCGCCGAATTTGCGTCGCGCCTTCGGACCAACGGGCCCCGCGTGCTGAAGCAAAATCGGGGCAATGGAGGCCAAGGGGTCTGGAAGGTGGAGGCACTGCCCAACGCGGACAGCATGGTTCGGGTGCTCCACGCGCAACGCGGCAGCCTGCCCGAGGACATGCCGCTCGACGCCTTGCTCGCGCGATGCGAGCCCTATTTCGGCTGGGGCGGCTGCATCATCGACCAGGCCTTTCAACCCCGCCTGCCCGACGGAATGATCCGCTGCTATATGAGCGGATCCAAGGTCGCAGGCTTCGGGCACCAGCTGATCAAGGCCCTGATCCCGCCGCCGCCGGAAGGTGTGGACTCGCCCGAGGCCCAGCCGGGGCCGCGGATCATGCACGGACCCGACGCCTCGCAATTCCAGGCGCTCCGAAGATCGATGGAGGACATATGGACGCCGCAGATGATGGACACGCTCGGCATCGATGAGCGGTCGCTCCCGGTGATCTGGGACGCGGACTTCCTGTACGGGCCGCGCGATGCGGCGGGTAACGACACCTACGTCCTGTGCGAAATCAACGCGAGCTCTTGCTTCGCGATTCCCGACCAGGCCCCGGCGGCGATCGCACGGACGGTGATGCACCGACTTTCGGGGACCGGGTGAAGTCCCTGCCCGGTCTCACCGCTCGCCATCCCTTCAGCATCACAGGAAGCCGGTCGATATTCACAGTATGGCGCAAGCCCGCTGACCAGACCAGCGCGGTCCCAAAGCGATATTCGGTCGGTGGTCGCGTCACGCATTGGTCCGCTCTGAAAAAAGTCCATTATCGACRTAAACTTCGCCGGTGGATGCGGAATCAGAGAAATGAGCCGCATGTCCGATTTGGGCCATTCGCGTCGATTGGATCATGCTGCGAGGACGTCCGGTCCACCTCCAGCAGCAGACGCCAAGGCAAGCGTGGAGGCTGGACGCTGTGGGCCACAAGCGGACCTACGCTCAACGACCGACGCAGGATTTTTGCTTCCGGCAATCAGCAACGGAGGCGGGAAGCCGTCCATCTCGATGGCCAGCCGAGGGCTGTGCCGCCCCCGGCTGGTGCGCAACCATGCCGGCTACTTCGCGTCCTGCGCGGCGCGATACGCATCCGCCAGCTTTTTCTCGTCCTCCGCCGTCAGCTTCGGCGGCTCGACGGAGATCGTCACCTTGTTGATCTTGCCCGTGAACGTGAACGGGATTTGATAATCCCTATCATCCACCGGCGTGCCGGTTTTTGAGCCTACGTCGAAGGTTTCGTCAACTGGCAGAATCAGCGGCACCGTGCGCTCGATTTTCTTCGTCGAAACGACATTGCCATCCACGGTCAACGTTCCGGTGCCGCCACGGCCAATGCCGCTCATGTTGTTGAAGGCAAGCGTGGCGAAGCCGAGACCGTCGTACTTGAAGTCGAACACGATGGTGTGCTTGCCGGGCGAAAGCGCTTGCGGGCCTTCCCAGCGGACGCGGTCGAGACCGAGCAGGTTCCAGGTGAGGACGGGCTTGCCCTTCAGAAGGTACATCCCATAGCCGCCGAATCGCCCGCCTTCGGCGACGATCGAGCCCTCGCCGCCTCCCTGCGGCACGTCGACATCCGCCGTGATGGTGTAGGACGTGTTGAGGAGCTGCGGCGCCACCGGGTCGGGCAGACCGGTTATCGGCGTCGAATAGGTAAACACCTTCCGTCCCGCCGTCACCGAGGGACGCGCCGAAGCCAGTCGCGTCGCCGCCGAAGCATCCAGCGGCAGCACCTGATACTTGGCGAACTCGCCGAACATCAGGTCCCTCATCTCCTGCACTTTACGCGGATTGGCGGCTGCGACATCGGTGGTCTGCGACCAGTCCTTGCTCACATTATACAGTTCGAACTTGAAGGCGCTGGCCGGATCCTCGACCGCCTTGCCGGCCAGATCCCAGGGCGTACGGATCGGAATCGCGCTCAGCATCCAGCCATCATTGTACAGACCCTGCACGCCCATCATTTCGAAGTACTGGGTGCGGTGTCGCGTCGGGGCATCGGCGTTCGCCTTGTCGAAGGTGTAGGCCAGGCTGACGCCCTCGATCGGCTTTTGCCCGATGCCGTCCACCATGACGGGTGCGGGAATGCCGGTAGCCTCCAGGATCGTCGGCACCACGTCGATCACATGATGAAACTGCCAGCGAATGCCGCCCTTGTCGGTGATGCGCGCCGGCCAGGAGATCGCCATGCCGTTGCGCGTGCCGCCAAAGAATGACGGAATCTGCTTCGTCCACTTGAACGGCGAGTCGAACGCCCATGCCCACGGCACCGCGTAATGCGGGTACGTTTCGTTGCTGCCCCAGGCGTCGTAGAACTTCAGATTTTCGGCGACCGTCGGATTGATGCCGTTGAAGGGGACGAGCTCGGCGAACGTGCCGTTCACCGTTCCTTCCGCGCTCGCACCATTGTCGCCGCTGATGAAGATGATGAGCGTGTTGTCGAGCTTGCCCATATCCTGCACCTTCTGGACGACGCGGCCGATCTCGTGGTCGGTGTACATGAGATACGCGGCGTAAACGTCTGCCTGGCGGATAAACAGCTTCTTCTCGTCGGCCGACAGCACGTCCCACTTTTTCAGCAGATCATCAGGCCAGGCCGTCAATTTGGTGTCCTGAGGAACCACGCCGAGCTTCTTCTGGTTTGCGAGAATCTGATCGCGAAGATCGTTCCAGCCCTTGTCGAACAGGTGAAGATCCGTGGCCTTCTTGATCCATTCCGGTGTCGGGTGATGCGGCGCATGCGTGCCGCCCGGAACGTAGTACAGAAGGAATGGCATCGACGGGTCGATGGAGTTCAGTCTGTCAACCCAACTGATGGCCTCATCGGCCATGGCGGTGATCAGGTTCCACTCCGGACGCCCTGCAAATGGTGCGATCAGTGTCGTGTTGCGGAAGAGCATCGGCGTCCACTGGCTGCTGTCACCTCCCATGAAACCGTAGAAATATTCGAAACCCATTCCGGTCGGCCATTGGTCAAACGGGCCGGCTTGGCTGGTCTGGTAGGTCGGCGTGTTGTGATCCTTTCCGAACCACGAGGTGCGGTATCCGTTCTCCAGCAGAATGCGGCCGATCGTGGCGGTGTCCTTCGGAAGGACGCTGTTGTAGCCGGGAAATCCGGTGGCCTGCTCCGAGATCACGCCAAAGCCTTCCGAGTGATGGTTGCGGCCGGTGATGAGGGCGGCGCGCGTCGGCGAGCACAACGACGTGGTGTGGAAATTCGGGTAGCGCAGCCCGTTTGCCGCGATCCGATCCAAGGTCGGTGTCGGAATGACCCCGCCGAAGGTCGAAGGGGCGCTGAAACCGACGTCATCGGTCATGATCAGGAGGATGTTCGGCGCATCCTTCGGCGGCACCACACGCGCTGGCCAGGCCGCCTTCGACTGCAGGGCGTTCAGGTTGATCTCGCCCTGGAACGGCGCGGGCGGCGGCGGCAGATAGCGGCCATCGATCGTGGTCGTGGCGCTCGGCGAGCCGGGCGTCCCGGTGGTTTGCTGCTGGGCGAAGGCCCCCACCGCCGTCGAGCTCAACAACACGGCCGCCAACATCGCGACCGTACCGATCTGAAAGCTTGGCTTGGTCTTCATGGTCTGCTCCCTCCACTGCCGTTAGTCAGCTATCGCGACCGATGACGCTGAGGCACAGATGGGCGGAACGGAACAGCTCTGGGTTGATCTAGATCAATGCACTTCCGCTGCGGGTCACAAGCCGCCGAACATGTTCAAGGTGGGAGACTTCCGTTTTGCGTTGGTAAGCTGACGTTTATGAGTTACACGCCCAAGCCCGAGTTGCTCCACGTCGCCCGCGCCCCGAGCAGCCATGTCGAGCGCGGCGCCGGTGCCCCACGCTCCGGCGCAAGATCAAGATCGCGCGCGATCGGTGCGGCGAGAATGGCGGGGAGATAGGAGCTCGACGCCCACGCAACGGTCTGTGCGGTGCCGAGCGCCAATACAACGGCGAGCGGACCTCCAGCGTGGCCCGCAGGGACTCGCGTCATGAACAACCGCACCCCGCAGCGCCAGCCTTCTTGGCCGTTTCATCGGCAGCGCAGCAGGCCGACACATCTTCCTTCGCCGGCCCCCCGCAACATCCCGATGCGGCTTCGGCGCTCTCGACGCCACCGCGCGTGCAGACGCCGGTCTCCGGCAGCACCAGCTCGACTCTTGCCGCGGCCTCCTTGTCGCCGGCGATATCAGCCGCAATCGAGCGGACCTGCTCATAACCCGTCATCATGAGGAAGGTCGGAGCGCGGCCGTACGACTTCATGCCGGCCATGTAAAAACCTGCCTCATCATGCGCGAGCTCGCGCGCGCCGTGCGGGCGCACCGTCCCGCAGCTGTGCTCGTTGGGGTCGATGAGCGGCGCGAGAGCCAATGGCGCCTCGATCGCCGGATCGAGCCGCAGGCGCAGTTCTGACAGGAACGAAAAGTCGGGACGAAAGCCTGTCGACACGATCAGTTCGTCCGCGACCACGCTGCGCGCACCGCAACAGGAGCCGGAAGCGATCTTGAGGCGGCCTTCGAATTCCGACAGATGCGTGACGCCGAATTCGGTCTCTACCCTGATCCTCCCGGAAGCAACCAGCGCGGCGAAGGCGCTGCCGAGTTCACCGCGTGCAGCGAGCTTATCATTACGGCCGCCGCCAAAAGCCTTGGCGGGATCGGCGCCGCGCAACAGCCAGACGGGCTGCGTACCCGGCACCTCGTCGGCGAGATGCACGAGATCGATCAGCGTGCCCACGGCGGAGTGGCCGGCGCCGAGGACAGCAACGGTCTTCCCGGCATATCTCGCACGATCGCCACCGCGCACATCCGGCATGCCGTATGCGATGTGCTCGGTGCACTCGGGCTCGCCGATCGCCGGCAAGCCGTTGCGGCCGGCCGGATTGGGCGAGAACCATGTGCCGGACGTATCGATCACGGCGTCGGCGCGCAGCACTTCGGGGCCCTTGCCGTTCTGATAACGGATTTCGAAAGGCGCCTGCTCCCGCCCCTTGGTCTTCGCCTTGTCGAAGCCGACGCGACTGATCGCCGAGACCCGGCTCGACGTCCAGATCGCCTCGCGCAGCGGCGTTCGCGTCGCGAGCGGCGTCAGGTATCGCTCGAGCAGTTCGCCGCCGGTCGGATAGGATTGAGGGTCCGGCGAATTCCATCCCGTCGGCGCGAGCAGGCGCACCGCGGCCTTGTCGACATTGTACTCCCAGGGCGAGAACAGTTGGACGTGCTGCCACCGGCGCACCGCGTGCCCGGCCTCTCGCCCGGCCTCCAGCACAACGGGCGACATGCCGCGTTCGAGCACATGCGCGGCTGCAGCCAGGCCGACAGGCCCCGCCCCGATGATGGCAACTGTCTTGCCGTCGCTCATCTCGTTACTCCCATCATTCTAGAATCATCGAATAATTCGGCCGAAAAAATCAGGCTGCCGTCTTGGCATCCTTGCACTCGGCTTCGTCCGCGCAGCACTCCGACACCAGGAAATCGACCAGGCCCTGCATCGAATCGTAGTTCGCATGGCAGACCAGGGTCGTGGATTCGCGGACCTGACTGACGAGCCCGACAGCGACCAGAGACTTGATGTGGTGCGACAGCGTCGATGGCGGGATCTTCAGCTTGTCCTGCAGGCGGCCGACGGGCATGCCCGATCGGCCGGCGCGAACCAGGGCCCGGTAGATCTGAAGCCGTGTCCGATTGCCTAAGGCTTCCAGGCGTGCTGCTGCGTCGCCGATCTTCATGACACCAGGATGCTCCCGTTCGGATCTCTCTGTCAACCGTATTTCTAGAATATTGGAAATACGGGGAGCGAGCCACCGCCGGCTGACGCTGGCTCTAGCAACACCTGCCGTTCTGCTGGATCGGCGGACAAGGGACCGATCCGTACGAACAATAGACGCAGCAGTCGCCGCTTTTGGGCTTGAGCCTGGTCCCGCACCCCCTGCAATCGTAGAAGAACTGGCAGGCATCAGTCGGCATGGTTTCGGCTGACGTGTACCGACAGGCTGGACAGGTAATAATCGACTGCGTTTGCATTGGCCGGCTTCCGCGATCGCAAGACACGCGCATTCTAGTCATTCGCGCAACGCGGCCAAGTTCGGAAATCCGATTGACGCCCGGCTTTCATTTCTATAAATCTGGATATATGGAAGCTGAAGAAGCCGTCCTGGCGCTCGCCGCGCTGTCCCAATCGACCCGTCTGGAGGCGTTCCGGACGCTGGTCAGGCACGAGCCCGATGGCCTTGCCGCCGGCGACCTCGCACGCCAGCTGGAAGTCCCGCAGAATACGCTTTCGGCCCATCTGTCGATCCTGACGCGCGCGCAGCTGGTGACCTCGGAGCGGCACAGCCGTTCGATCGTCTACCGCGCCAACCTCGCCGAATTCCGGGACGTCGCGGTTTTCCTGCTGCGGGATTGCTGTGGCGGGCGACCGGAGGTCTGCGAGCCGGTCGTCGAAAGTCTTCAAGCCTGCTGCTCTCCAAAGCGAAAGGAGCGAAGCCGCTGATGGACAATTTCGACCTCTCGCGGCGCCTGGCCGCCGAAGCGCTCGGCACAGGTCTTCTCGTCGCCACCGTTGTAGGCTCCGGCATCATGGCCGAAACGCTGACCAGGGACGTGGCGCTTGCGCTGCTCTGCAACACCTTGCCGACCGGGGCCATTCTGGTTGTCCTGATCACCGTGCTCGGTCCGATCTCCGGCGCGCATTTCAATCCGGCGGTCACGCTGGTCTTCGCCGGCAAGCGCGAGCTGCCGTCGAATGAGGCCGCGCTTTACATCATCGCCCAGATCGCCGGCGGCATCGCGGGAACAATGGCCGCGCATCTGATGTTCGGGCTGCCGCTGCTCGACCTCTCGACGAAGGTCCGGACCGGAGGACCACAATGGTTCGCCGAAGCCGTCGCTGCCTTCGGGCTGGTTGCGACGATCCTCGCCGGCATCCGCTTTCAGAGGACGGCCGTCCCATGGCTGGTCGGCCTTTACATTACGGCGGCCTACTGGTTCACCGCCTCGACATCGTTCGCCAATCCGGCGGTCGCAATCGCAAGGTCCCTGACAAACACCTTTGCGGGCATTCGTCCTGGTGACCTGCCCGGATTCATTCTCGCCGAGCTCTGCGGGGCCATCGCCGGCATGCTGCTGATGAACTGGCTGCTCGGGCGCACCGATATGCGTGGCCCCGTTCCAATCGCGGAGACACAGAGATGACCGTCACGATCTACCACAATCCAGCTTGCGGAACCTCGCGCAACACGCTCGCCATGATCCGGCAGAGCGGCGCTGAGCCTGTCGTCATTGAATACCTCAAGACGCCGCCGTCGCGCGAAACGCTCAAGCAACTGACCGCGGCGATGGGAATCCCGGTCCGCGCCTTGCTGCGCGAGAAGGGTACGCCGTACAAGGAGCTCGGGCTGGACGACCCCAAATGGACGGACGATGAATTGCTCGACTTCATGATGGCGCATCCCATCCTCATCAACCGTCCGATCGTGGTCACCCCAAAGGGCACGCGATTGTGCCGGCCCTCCGAGGCCGTCATCGATCTCCTGAACGATCCCGTCGGCCGGTTCGTGAAGGAGGACGGCGAGGTGGTCGAAGCCCGATAGCTCGCATCGCCCGCGCCCCCAAGTCCTCAGGCCCAAAGACGCTTCACACCGGGACCTGGATCAAAGGAGCGACTTGCCGGTCCTGCGGATTTTCACTTGCCGCAAGCCCCGCCGCGACGCCGACGCGATCGGCTTCGGGACGGTTCTGGCTCATCTTGCGTTTGCCCTCGAACCGCACGACCGGAATGCGGATGCCCACGATTCCCCGCAACTGCGCTGCGATGAAATCAGCGGGAGCATCAGTGACGGCCCATGGCTTCGCGCGCGATCCTTCGTGCTTGTTGGTGAGGCGCGTTACCGCGTCGAGCAGCCGCTCGGGCTCCTGAAAGAACTCGACCGGACCGTAGGCGTGTACGGCGATGTAATTCCAGGTCGGCACCACCTTTCCGGTTTCCTGCTTGGTCGCATACCAGGACGGCGTCACGTAGGCCTCCGGCCCCGCGAAAATCGCCAGAGCTTCTCCGACCGGGGGCAGACGCCATTGCGGGTTGGCCTTTGCCAGATGCCCATACAGCGTTCCGTGCTCGCCCTCCGTCTCGTCGAGGAAGAGCGGCAATGGCGTCGCCACGGGGCCTTCGGCGGTGGCCGTCACGAGATTGGCGAGCCGGGCGTCGCGGATGATCGCCCGGATGCTATCGACGTCGTCGTCCTTGAAGGCGGGGGGTATATACATCGCTTCTCTCCGTTCCTGGTTCGGAGATAGCTGGAATCTGGCATACACAAAACTGCCAGTTCTCAAACTTTATTCTGGTCCAGTTTCCGATGTCGCCGGGGGGCGATTTCGTCGACGGCTTGAGCGAGAAGCTTGCAGCCCCGCTCGATCTGCCGCACGTCCAGCGCCGCGAAGCCCATGACGAAACCGACGACCTCCGGACGGCGGCGGCGCCCCTGCCCGCGCCGGTCGAACAGCGCCGAGACGGGGTAGACGCCCACGCCTTTCGACCGGGCTGCCTCCATCAGCGCTGCTTCGTATTCCAAGGCCAGATCGCGAAACCACGCCACGACGTGCAAGCCGGCATCCGCGCCGTCGATCCGGATCCGATCGCCGAACCAGTGGCGCAAGGCATCGAGCAGCGCCTGCCGGCGTTCAGCATTGCGCCTGCGGACCCGCCTGACATGGCTGTCGTAGGCGCCGCTCTCCAGCATCGTGGCGAGCGCCTCCTGTTCAGCCCGGGGCGTGTGCCGATCCATGATCTGCTTGGCCGCGCTGAACAAGGGTCGCAGCCCGGGGGGCACCACCAAATAGCCGATCCTCAACGTCGGCGACAACGTCTTGGATACCGTGCCGAGATAGATGACGTTGCCGCTGCCTTCCAGCGCATGAAGAGGCGGGACCGGCTTGGTGTCGTATCGATACTCACTGTCGTAATCGTCTTCGATCACGACGGCGTCGGCCCGGGCCGCCCATGCCAGCAGCTGTTGCCGGCGTCCTATCGGCAAGACGCCACCCAGCGGATATTGATGCGACGGCGTCACGTAAGCGAGCCGGGCTTCGACCGTCGCAAGGCGCGCCGTTTCCAGACCGTCTCTGTCGACCGCAATCGGCACCGCGACGGCACCGGTGGCCGAGAAGGCGAACCTCGCCATCAGGTAGCCCGGATCCTCCATGACGAAGCGGTCGCCGGCGCTGAGCAGCAGCCGCGCGCAAATATCGAGCCCTTGCTGCGATCCGTTCACGACGACGATCTGGTCGACATCGCATCGCACGCTCCTCGAGCGCCAGAGATAGCCCTGGAGCGCCCTGCGGAGCCTCGGCGATCCGCAAGGATCCTCATAGGCCATGCGCTCGGTCCGACGGTTCAACGCGGCGACCATGGCCTTCTTCCACGCGAGTATCGGGAAGTCCGACGGCGACAGGTCGCCGTATCTGAAGTTTGCAAGCAGGCCGCGCGCCGGTTCGATCCAGCGAGGCGGGTCTTGTCGCAGTCGCTCGCCGAATTTCGAAAGCCGCAGATTGCGCGCCGAGGGCCTGGATGCGGCGCGGACGCGTCCTCTCTCGACGACGGCACGGGCAACGCGCGGCCGCGCGCCATGGCGGATCTCGATAAAACCTTCCGCCGCGAGCTGCTCGTAGGCCACCGTCACGGTCGTGCGCGAGACGCCCAGTTCGCCGGCGAGGGCGCGGGACGACGGCAGCAGGCCGTCGACGCCGTACACCCGCGCCATGATCTGGTCCTTCAGCGTGTCGTAGATTTGGCGGGCTCCCATTCGCCCGGCGCGACGTCTGATCTGGACCATTCGATATCCGCAAGAGACTTCGATCTCCTGCGCCAGTGTGCGGCGAAGCGGGACGAAAACCAAGCGGCTGTTGTCGAAATGCGGTATTCACCGGCCGCGTCGGCTTCGGCTGCCGTCGCGTACGTCACCGGCGAGCGCCCGATAGGCCGCTTGGGCAAGACCGAGGCGCCTGGTCGAACCCAATCATCACATCCTAATGCCGGCCGCACCGGCAGTTCTCGTAATCGACGGGATCATGGCTGTTGAAGATGGTGACGCGGTCGCCATGGCCGAGCTTCAGCGCGCGCAGCCGCGCCTGGTTGGCGATCCGTAGCTTCCGGTCCATGTCGGCCCGGCGCTGGAAATAGCCGAGCACCAGCGGCATGCG
Source organism: Bradyrhizobium sp. P5_C11_2 (assembly GCF_054049755.1). NCBI lineage: Bacteria > Pseudomonadati > Pseudomonadota > Alphaproteobacteria > Hyphomicrobiales > Nitrobacteraceae > Bradyrhizobium > Bradyrhizobium sp. P5_C11_2. Next base: position 6,550 of record NZ_JBFULT010000071.1, on the reverse strand, counting down.
CGGGGACGGATCGAGCTGGGCATGATGGAAATAGCTGTCGCCGGCATGCAGCAGCCATGTGTCGCCGATGCGCACCGCAATGCCGCAATGGCCGAGCGTGTGGCCCGCGAGCGGGATCATCAGGATGTCGCCTTCCCGGTCGCCCAGCGCGCGTACGCCCTTGAAGCCGAACCAGTCCTCGCCGGCCTCATCATAGAACGTCCAGCCCGGTCCGTGGCTCCACTGCCCGGTGACGTAGCGCCCTTCGGGCGGCGCGGGCTTGCGCAGCACCGCCATGTCGTATTCGACGCGGTGCACGTGGATCGCGGCGTGGGGAAAGTCAGGCACGCCACCGGCGTGGTCGCGGTCGAGATGGGTCAGCAGCACGTGGCGCACATCCGTGGGCGAATAGCCGAGCGCCTTCACCTGCTGCACCGCCGTCTCCGACGGATCGAGCCTTGGCGCGGTCTGCCGCAGCCATCGCCGTCCCAGTCGTTCGGGCGCTGCGATATCGCCAAGCCCGATGCCGGTATCGACCAGGGCGAGCCCGTCATTGGTCTCGATCAGCAGGCAATGGCAGACCATGCGGGCCCGCTGGAACAGGCCGCCGGTGCCGTTCACCAGGCGGCGGCCGATCGGGCACATCGTGCCGGTGTTGAGATGATGGATTTTCACGGAAGACCTCGCCGTTTGTGACCAGGGCGTTCTTGTCATCCTTCAATCCATAGGTAAAATATCGAATATTGATGATATCTCTAGGCCGATCCTATGGACATCCGCGAGCTTCGCTACTTCTCCGCCGTCTACCGCGCGCGCAATTTGACCGCGGCGGCGCGCGCATGCTTCGTGTCGCAGCCGTCGATCTCCACCGCGATCACCCATCTGGAGGCCGAGCTCGGCACCACGCTGTTCATCCGCCACAAGAAGGGCGTCGCGCCGACCGCCTCGGCCGAGCAGTTTCACGCCGTTGCCCGCCGCATCATCGACGAGGCCGATGCCGCGCGCAGCCTGTTCAGGAAGCCGAGCACGAAGGCCACGCTGACGCTCGGCCTGATGCGCACGCTCGACGTGCCCAGAACGATCGCGCTGCTGAAGCCGCTGACGGCGCGCGCGGACATCGCGCTCCGCCTGGTCGGCCACGACGAGCGCGCCGATGCGCGGATCATCTCCAAGACCATGCTGCGCAGCGACGAGCATTTCGTCGCGCTGTGGAGCGAGCGCTATGTCGCGGCGCTGCCGCCGTCGCATCCGCTGACGCTCAAGGACAAGCGTCGCGCCGCCGATCTCGCCGGCGCGGCCCTGATCGACCGCTGCCATTGCGAGCAAAGCGAGTTCTTCGGCCGCAATGCGCAACGCCGCCAGCCCGCCGCGATCGCGCAATCGGAGGATTGGGCGATGGCGCTGGTCGCGGCCGGAATCGGCATCGCCATCGTCCCGGAAGGCGTGGCGCGCGGCAATCCGGACGTCGCCGTGCGCGAGATCGAGGTCAAAGTCAGGCGCGAGGTCGGCCTCGCCTATCGCGCATCAGTGCCGCTGGCGGACGCGCTGAAGGATTTCGTCGGGAAGCTGCAGAAGCAGCGGCGTAGCGGAAGCCGATCGCGCCCTGATGCCCGTAAAACGTCCCGGCGCGGACGCGGCGCGCGTGTCAGCGCTGCGCGTGCATGAGCACGCGACCGAACGGCCGATCCTCAATCAGGAAGCGGACGGCTTCGGCCGCCTCGGACATGGGGAATACCTTGCCGATCGTGGGCTGCAGCGTCCCCTCCTTCAGGTATTGCAGAAGCTCGGCGCTGGCGGCAGCGACCGTTTGCGAAGTGAAAAGTCTGAACGTGAATCCACGGATGGTCGCGGCCTTCCAGATCACGTCCGTCACGTCGACCTTCGCCTCGCGTCCTCCGGCGTAACCGGCGATCACGACCGTGCCGCCAAAGGCAAGCGAGGATAGCGCGTCGGCGGTCAGGTTGCCGCTCACCCCATCCACGACAACGTCCACGCCCTTGCCCTCCGTCATGCGAAGCACGCCTTCCTTGAGGCTCTCCCTGGAGAGATCAATGACATGCTCGTAGCCAGCCGCGCGCGCCCGTTCGGCTTTTTGCGTATTGCCGGCGGTAGAGATCGTCAGGGACGCGCCGAGGCGGCGCGCGACCTGCACCGTTTCCATCCCGACCGCGCCGCCAATGGCGGGCGCCAGCACCGTTTGCCCCGGCCTGAATTTTGCGAGTTCCGTCAGCGCCAGATAGCCCGTCAGATATCCCGCCCCCGCCAGATAGGCCGCGGCGTGATCGTCATCGACATTGTCGGGAATGTGTGAGAGGCCCGCAGCGGGCGCGGCCACGAACTCACGCCAGGTGCCGTCGGCCGTGATGCCGAAGCCGGGCCCTCTGACGAACACGCGATCGCCGACATTGAAGCCGTCGCTCTTGCCCTGGACAACCGTGCCCACGCCCGTCTGACCGCCGATTCGGGGCAGGTTTTGCGGCGTCGCCGCATAGTAGTGACCCGAGCGGAATGTGTTGTCCAAAGGGTTGATGCCGACCGTATGCATCTGGACGATGACCTCGCCGGCGCGAGCTTCGGGGCGCGGGAGCTCGACCAGGCGATTTTGGCTGTAGTCTCCGTAGGACTGATACTGGATCGCTTTCATGGCTTTGCTCTCTGCCTGCACGTTGCGCTTGCGTTGATCTAATGCCTTCCAGATCTGAGTGATACCGACTAAGATGGGAACACAACTTTCAAATATGGAAGGCTTATGGATCGACTGGAAGCCATGGCGATCCTGGTGGCCGCGGCTGACACCGGCAGCCTTTCGGCCGCGAGCCGTCACCTGCGCATCCCTCTTGCGACGGTCAGCCGAAGGGTCTCGGACCTGGAGGAGCACCTGAACGTTCGCCTGCTCCACCGGGGCGGCCGCAAGCTCGTGCTGACCGACATTGGGCGCAGCTATGTCGCCTCATGCCGGCGGATCGTGGAGGAGATCGCGGAAGCCGAACGTACGGCGTCTGGGGAATACCACGCGCCTCAGGGCGAGCTGATCATCACCGCGCCCTCGGTGCTTGGCCGCAGCCATCTCTTGCCGATTGTCGTGGAGTTTCAACGCGTCTTCCCGGACATCCGGATGCGGATGCAGCTCACCGATCGATACGTCAACCTTGTCGAGGAGCATGTCGACCTTGCCGTGCGCATCGGGGAGCTACCGGACAGCAGCACGATCAGCACGCGGGTCGGGGCAATCAGCCTCGTCCTGTGCGCCAGTCCCGCCTATCTGAAGAAACGTGGCACGCCGAAACGGCCCGCCGATCTCGTTGCGCATGATTGCGTGGTTCAGTCGGCGCACGCCACGTCGTCCGATTGGAAGTTCTTGACCGGAGAAGCCGTACAGACGATCCAGGCCCCGTGTCGGCTCGCAGTCAACCTTGGCGAGGCAGCGGTGGCCGCTGCGATCGCCGGTGCCGGAATTGCGCGGGTCCTGTCGTACCTCATCGATGATGAGTTGAAGGCACGAACTCTGGTGAAGCTGTTGAGCGCTTACGACCCGCCTCCCATGCCCGTCAGCCTGATCTATCCGAGCCAGCGCCAGGTGCCGTTGAAGTTGCGCGCCTTCCTGGACTTCGCGATTCCACGGTTGCGAAGGCGGCTCGGCTACAAGGGCACGTAGGTGATGGAAGCCAAGGGCATGCGTCAGCCCTTCGAGATGACCGCGCGGCCGTAGGGCGGCTGCGCTTGAACTGGCGGGTTGGCGGTCTGGGCCGCGAGCTCGCCGATCAGGCGGTCGGCGTCGGCGGCCATGCCGTCGGGCGCCTGGATCACCAGCCGCTCCAGCGCCCAGCGATAGGACGAGACGCGCTGCTCCAGGCATTGCTGCACCCACTGCACGATCAGCGAGTTCTCCTGCATGCGCTCGATCGCATCGGCCTTCTCCCTCGGCGAGAGCTCGGAGACGCGCGCCATGCTGGCATTGCGCTTCCTGTCGAGGTCGATGACGCGGATCGCGGAGGCAAAGAACGGCTCGAAGCGGGTGATGTCGTTGCGCACGTCCTCGATCAGCTGCGCATAGCGCGAGGAATGCGAGCGATGCGGCTCGTCGATCAGCGTGCGTCCGTACATGGTGCGGTCGAACACGATTGTCTGGCGCCAGGGCGACGGCAGCGCCTTGTAGTCGCCGAACACGCTCTTCCATGCGGGGCGCGACAGCGGCGGCTCGATCAGGGGATAAGCGAGGTCGCGAAGCTGACGCTCTTCGTCGGTGAGCTGGAATTGCGACGGTTTCAGGCCGACGCTGGAGGTGACTTCAGCGCCCAGCCAGCGATGCATGTCGTCGCTGCGCATGTCGGCGCGGGTGCGGCCGAAATCGCCGCCGCTACAGGCAGCGAGTGTCGCGCCTAGCAGCGCGAGCACGATGGCCGATACGAAAGGTCGGATCTGGCGGATGGGGTCCGGCATTGCAAGAAGCCGGACGTCAGCGGCGGCGACGACGGCGCCCCGGCGCTGTGCCCGCTTCCGGCCCACGATCGCCGCTGGTTTCGTCCGCCTCGCGTTCGATACGGATCACGGGAAGGATCAGGATCGTTCCCATTCCCGCGCGCGGAGCGACGTCCCCCGACGAGCCCACCCGGCGACCGGCCGGAAATTCAATGATGGTCCCCATGTCAGCTCTCTTCTATTGCCGCGCGACCAAACGCGCTCGTGCAACATGGGATCATTAAGATCAGTTCATGGTTAACGGGGTGTAAACAGGCGGGGCGGACCGTAACCGCACGGGGCGTGCGCGGGCCGTCCCGTTGCGGCACGACAACGGCTGAAATGACGCGTTGGGCTTCACGTCTCGTTTTCCTTAACGAGGCTTTAAACGAACCTGCGATAGGCTGCGGCACCAGTCTCTTCCGAGTTGCGTACGCCTCAATGACCAAGTCGCTGTTTCCCGGATTCGACGGGCTGATGACCCTCTCCCGTCGCGAGGGCGTCGATGTTCGTCCGACGCTGCTGCGCGTGCTGACCGACCTCTATGTCCAGACGCGCGTCCATAGCGATGACGAACAACGTCAGTTTATCGAGCTTGCGACGCGGCTGATCGACCAGGTCGACGATGCGACGCGCGCCTCCGTCAAGGCGAAGCTGGCGATTTACCCGCAGACGCCGGTCCCGGTCCTGCAGAAACTCGGGTTGGTCGCGACCCAGGATGGCCGCAGGGTTCCGCTCGCACGCGAAATACCCGCACGCGCGTCCGCCCCCTCGCCGGCTCGCACGCCGACCGACGCGGAATTGCGCATGGCCGCGAGCATGGCGATGCAGCCGAAGGACGCGGCCGAGATCCACGACATGTTCTTCGGCGCCGATGCGTCCCAGCGCGCGCTGATCCTGCACAATCTGGCGGAGACCCCGCTGAAGGCCGCGCCGCGGATTCCGACCGTGCGCGCCAAGCGCGCGATCCAGATCCTGGAGATGGCGGCGATCGCGGGCGACGCCGAGAATTTCACCTTCGAGCTCGGCGACAGCCTGATCCTGTCCTCGCGCGTCGCAGCCGAGATCGTCGACGATCCCGGCGGCGAAGCGCTGGCGGTTGCCGCGCGCGCGCTCGACATGCCGAGTCCGAACTTCCAGCGCATCCTGTTGTTCTTCAAGCCGGAGATCGGCACGTCCGTGGACGCGGTCTACCGGCTGTCGCGGCTCTATGACCGCCTCGCCGACCGCTCCGCACTGGTGATGCTGGCGGCCTGGCGCGGCTCGACGCTCGCCGTCACACGCGCGAAGTACCAGCCGACGCTGCATGACAGCGAACGTCAGCGCGCGCGTTCCAGTGCAAGCCAGACGCGGCCAGGCGTGCAGCCCGGCTCCGCGCCTGCGGTGCGGACGGGCACCGACGGATCGGACCGCTAGGACGCGGACTGAAGTTGCGGTTGCTGGCGTGCAGCCGATCAGTTCGGCCCGGAGCCAGGCACCACGCCTGGAACAGGAAAAGCCCGGCACATCTCGACGCACTCTGACCTGAGGCGCGCGACGACCATATCGTCTCCGTTCGCCTGCAGAGCCGCCGCAATGAGCTCGCCGATACGACGCATTTCGGATTCTCCCATGCCACGCGTGGTCGCCGCCGGTGTCCCAAGGCGAATACCGCTCGGCCTCAGCGGCGGGCGCGGATCGTCCGGAATAACTTGCTTGTTGGTGGTGATGGCTATGGCATCGAGCACGTCCTCGGCTGCTCGCCCGTCCAGTCCGACGGATGCCACCGTATCGACGACCATCATGTGATTGTCCGTCCCGTCCGTGACCAGCTTCATCCCTCGCTCCATCAGCGCACCGGCAAGAACCTTCGCGTTGCGCAAGACCTGCCGCGCGTAAACCTGGAAATCCGCGGTCGCCGCCTGCTTGAGCGTCACGGCGATCCCGGCCACCACGTTCATGTGAGGTCCGCCCTGTAAACCGGGAAAGACGGAAGCATCGATCCGACCGGCATTTTCCTTCCGGCACAGGATGATCCCCCCACGGGGGCCGCGCAGTGTCTTGTGAGATGTCGTCGTCATGACGTCGAAGCCGGCATCAAGCGGATTGCGCATGACATTGGCGGCAACCAATC
>NZ_JBFULT010000070.1:0-19735 GCF_054049755.1 Bradyrhizobium sp. P5_C11_2 | reverse complement strand
CTCCCATGTCGTGCTGATGGGCGATGCCGCGCACACCGCGCATTTTGCCATCGGCTCCGGCACCAAGCTCGCGCTCGACGACGCGATCGAGCTCGCCAACCAGTTCGACCGCCATGGCCACGGGCGCGACAGCATCGAGACCGTGCTGGAGGCCTACGAGGAGGTGCGCCGCGTCGACGTGGCGCGGATCCAGAATGCCGCACGTAACGCCATGGAGTGGTTCGAGGTGGTGGGCCGGCGCTACGCCGATACGCTCGAGCCGCCGCAGTTCTTCTATTCGATGCTGACGCGCTCACAGCGAATCAGCCACGAAAACCTTCGGCTGCGTGACCGCACGTGGCTCGAGGGTTTTGAGCGCTGGTTTGCCGCGCGCGCGGGCGTCGCCGCAAAGGACGGCGAGCGCGTGCCGCCGCCAATGCTGACGCCGCATCGCGTGCGGGGCCTGACGCTTGCGAACCGCATCATGGTTTCGCCGATGGCGATGTATTCGGCCGAGGGCGGGCTCATCGACGACTTCCATATCGCCCATCTCGGTGCGCGCGCCATGGGCGGCGCCGCGCTGGTCTTTGCCGAGATGACATGCGTCTCGCCTGATGCGCGGATCACGCCGGGTTGTCTCGGGCTCTGGAACGATGCGCAGGGGGCGCAGTGGCGCCGGCTGGTCGATCTTGTTCACAGTGTCGGACATGCCAAGGTGGGAATTCAACTCGGCCATGCCGGCCGCAAGGGCGCGACGAGAGTGCCGTGGGAAGGGATCGATCAACCTCTTGAATCCGGCGAATGGCCGCTGATCTCGGCGTCGGCGTTGCCGTATTTGCCCAACAGCCAGCTGCCGCGGGCGATGGACCGCAGCGACATGGATCGCGTGCGCGACGATTTCGTCGCGGCGACCCGCCGTGCGGCGGCGGCCGGCGTCGAATGGCTCGAGCTCCATTGCGCGCACGGCTACCTGCTGTCGAGCTTCCTGTCGCCGCTGACCAACCGGCGCACGGACGAATACGGCGGCAGCCACGAGAACCGCGCGCGGTTTCCGCTGGAGGTGTTCAAGGCGATGCGTGCCGCATGGCCGTCGGATCGGCCAATGTCGGTGCGCCTGTCCTGCCACGACTGGACCGAAGGCGGCAATACGCCGGCCGATGCCGCGATTTTTGCCGCGATGTTCAAAGAGGCAGGTGCAGACCTGATCGACTGCTCCTCGGGGCAGGTCTGGAAGGAGGAGCGGCCGATCTATGGGCGTCTGTTCCAGACACCCTTCGCCGATCTGATCCGCAACGAAGTCGGCATCGAAACCATCGCGGTCGGCGCGATTTCCGAAGCGGACCATGCCAACTCGATCCTGGCCGCGGGCCGTGCCGATCTCTGCGCGATCGCGCGGCCGCATCTCGCCGATCCTGCCTGGACATTGCACGAGGCGGCGCGCATCGGCATCACCGCGGTCAACTGGCCGAAGCAATATCTGTCCGCCAAGGGGCAGTACGAAGCCAATCTGGCGCGCGCGGCCGCGGCCGCCGCTGCTCAATGAACGGAGGAGGCACCCTATGAGCTCCGTTGCAAAAGTGATCCGGCGTGAGTGGCTGGACTGGCCGTTCTTTGAGGCGCGTCACCGCACAATCGCAGAGGCGCTCGACCGCTTCGTCCAGTCGGGGGCGATCGATAAGATCGACCATGATGACGTCGACGGCGCCTGCCGCAAGCTGGTGCGCGCGATGGGCGAGGCGGGGCTGCTCGATTGTGCCGTTGCGGCGCTCGATGGGGATGCGGCCACGATCGATTCCCGCTCGATCTGCCTGTCGCGCGAATCTCTGGCCTATGCCGACGGCCTCGCCGATTTCGCTTTCGCCATGCAGGGGCTCGGCTCCGGCGCGATCGCGCTCGGCGGCTCCGCGGAATTGCGCAAGGCCGTGCTGCCAAAGGTTCGGTCCGGCGAATGGCTTGCGGCGTTTGCGCTGTCGGAGAAGGACGCGGGCTCCGACGTCGCGGCGATGTCCTGCACCGCTCGCGCCGAGGGCAGCGACTATGTCATCGACGGCGAGAAGACCTGGATCTCCAACGGCGGGATCGCCGACGTCTACACGCTGTTCGCGCGGACCGGGGAGGCGCCGGGCGCTCGCGGCATCTCGGCCTTCGTGGTCTTTCCGGATGATCCCGGCTTCAGCATCGCCGATCGCATCGATGTCATTGCGCCGCATCCGCTGGCGACATTGCGTTTCACGAACTGCCGGATTCCTGCGAACCGGCGTCTTGGCGCGCCGGGCGCTGGGTTCAAGCTCGCGATGCAGACGCTGGACATCTTCCGCGCCTCGGTCGCCGCCGCCGCCCTCGGCTTTGCGCGGCGGGCGCTCGATGAAGCGCTGGCGCATGCGCGCAGCCGGCACATGTTCGGTGCGACGCTCGGCGATCTCCAGCTGACCCAGGCGGCGCTCGGCGATATGGCAACGGATACCGACGCGGCTGCGCTCCTGACCTATCGCGCGGCCTGGCGCCGCGACGTGCAGAAGTTACCCACCACGCGCGAGGCGGCGATGGCAAAGCTGACGGCCACCGAGACCGCGCAGCGTGTCATCGACCGCGCCGTGCAGATGTTCGGCGGCCGCGGCGTACGCAAGGGCGAGATCGTCGAAAGCCTCTACCGCGAAATCCGCGCATTGCGGATCTACGAGGGCGCGACCGAGGTCCAGAAGCTGATTGTTGCGCGCGACATCCTCAAGCCGCGCTGAGATTCGGAAAGTTACTCATGACCATGACGAGACAACCATTTGCCGCGAACCCCGCCACGACCGGCGGTCCGCAGGCGCTCCAGCCCAGCGGCTGGCCACAGCCGAAGGGATACGCGAACGGCATGATGGCCGACGGCCGTCTCGTCGTCACCGGCGGGGTCGTCGGCTGGGACGTTGCAGGTCGATTTGCCGACGGGTTTATCGCGCAGGTCCGGCAGACCCYCGAAAACATCGTGGCGATCCTGGCCGAGGGCGGCGCGGGACCGCAACATCTGGTGCGCCTGACCTGGTATGTCGTCGACATGGACGAATACGTCTCCAATCTCAAGGCGCTCGGCAAGGCCTATCGCGAGGTCATCGGCAGCCACTATCCCAGCATGGCGCTTGTGCAGGTCGTGCGGCTTGTCGAGGCATCGGCGCGCGTCGAGATCGAAGCGACTGCCGTTGTCCCGCGTTGATCTGCGCGGGGCATCAGTTCGAAATCCGATGTCGCTCGTGCCATAGGGATCGCGATGGCGTGGAAAGCGTGGCGCGGGACCGTTCGATCAAAACCGCGCGGCGATCTCGCCGAGCCGTCGATACGCCGTCTCGCGTGCGGCAAGGATCGGGTCCGCCGGGCCGGTGGTAGGCCCGATCGGCACGAAGCGCACGTCGCTGACGCCAATGAAACGCAGCGCCTCGCGCAAATAGGGTGTCGCCATGTCGATGCGGCCGCGATTCATGCCGGTGACGAAGTCGCTGCCGCTGGCGAGGATGACGATGGTCGGTCGGTCGTTCAGCAGCGGAAGATAGCCCCGCGCCGGGTCGAATCTGAACGTCAACCCGGGTTGGATGACAATGTCGAACCACTGCTTCAGCTTGTAGGGGATGCCGAAATTCCACATTGGCGTCGATATCAGCACCCGATCGGCCAGTGAGAACCGCAGCGCCATCCGTTCGGCCTCGGCAAAGCCCGCCCGTTGCGCGTCGTTGAAGGCCTGTGCCTTCATCCGCGCATATTTGGCCTCGACGATCGGACCTGCGAACTCCGGCATCCGCTCTCGCCAGAGATCCATCACATCGATGTCCCAATCCGGCCGTGCCTGACGAAAGCCGTCAAGGAAGACGCGCGCGCCGGCGCTCGACTCGGAGTCGACGCGGGGCGAGCAGGACAGGTGCAGGAGCTTGGCCACAGTTCATCCCAGCGCTCTGATGACCGCATCCGCCCGTGTGACGACCGCGACGTTCTGCATGGCAAAATTGATCGAGGCGTTGTGCCAGTCGGAATTCATGGTCGAGCAGCAATCCTCGGGCACGATCATGAAATAGCCCTTGTCGGCTCCGGTGCGCGCGGTGTGCTCGATCGACATGTTGGTCCAGGCACCGGTGTTGATGAGCATGTCGCGGCCGGTGGCTTTCAGGATCGTCTCGAGCCGCGTGCCCTCCCAGGCGCTCATCCGCATCTTCTCGACCACGAAATCGCCGGGCCTTGGCTCGAGACCTGACACGGGCGCCGCGCCCCAGCTTCCGCGCACCATCGCCTTGCTGTCGACCAGGCCTTCGAACAGCGGCGCGTTCAGCGTCACTCCGGGTGCGCCGGGCTCGACGATGAACCAGACGTGGATGATGGCGACGCCGCGCGCGCGCGCGGTCTCGGCGAGGCGGCGGACGTTCTCGACGACGTGCTGCTGGCGCGCATGCCCCGGCGCTCCGGAGTCGGCAAACGCGCCGCCGTCCATGATGACGTCGTTCTGGAGGTCCTGGATGATCATGGCGCAGCGTTGCGGATCGAGCCGCATCTCGCCATCGGCAAGGATGGCGCTGGCGGGCGCGGGGCCGACAGCCGCGCTGCCGCCCGCATGCTTGCCGCTCATATAGGGTTCATGGCGCGGGCCGGCCTTGGTCGGGATGGCATAAACGGAGTGCGTCGAAGTCAGATACAGCGTGCGGAAATCCGGGCCGCCCCAGGCGAGGTTGGCGACGAGCTCGGGGAGGCGGACCTTGCCGAGCAGTTCGCCGCGCGGCGAATAGACCCAGACGCCGCCAGGCGCGGTGACCCAGACATTGCCGTGCTGGTCGCACTTCATGCCGTCGGGCAAGCCGGGCTCGAGCTCGGAGCGGATGCCGCTTGCGAACACGCGCGCGTTCGACAACGACCCGTCGCTGTCGACGTCGAATACGCGGATCAGCGCCTGCACGGTGTCGTTGACATAGAGCAGCTTCTCGTCAGGCGCGAAGCAGAGGCCGTTCGGTTGGTCGAACAGGGTGCGCTCCACCACGAGCTTCGGTTCGCTGCCGGGCACGACGCGATAGACGCCCTGAAAGCCGAGTTGCCGCGGTCGCTCGACGCCATAGACCGGCATGCGGCCGTACCACGGGTCCGAAAAATAGATCGCGCCGGAGGAGTGCACGCAGACGTCGTTCGGGCTGTTGAGCTCCTGGCCCTGGAAGTGCGAGGCCAGCACCTCGCGCCGCCCGTCCGGCCGTTCGCGGACCAGCGAGGAGGTCGCGTGCTCGCAGACGATCAGGTTCAGCTCGGCGTCATAGGTCATGCCGTTGCATTTGTTCGACGGGCGCCTGACCTCGGCGACGCCGCGCCGTGGGTCCCAGCGCCGCCGCACGTCGCCCGGCATGTCCGAGAACAGCAGATAGTGATCGACCGGATGCCAGACCGGTCCCTCCGTGAAGTCGAAGCCGGTGCCGATCTGTGCGACCGGCGCGTAGGGGTCGATCAGTGTCTCGAACTCGCTTCGCAAGGTGACATGCGTCATCGGTCGATCCTCGGGTGGCGTCAAGCCGGGAACCAGTTGCGCTCGGGCAGCGACTGCACGATCGGGCCGGGGACCTGGTCGTGCAGCCGTCCCACGACATTGCCGCCCTCGATCTTGGCGGGGCGGTCGTGCACCGGCAGCAGATAGCGCGAACTGCTGAGGAGCTTCTTGATCGCGGCCTTCTCCGCGCGCTTGGTGGTGCCGTGATTGCCGGTAGTGCGTGGCTCCCAGTCGTGAATCTCGTGGAAGGGTGTGACGATCTGATCGTTGAAGTCGTAGATCACGTCGCCGCAGATGGTCGCGATGCCGTCCGCGGTCTCGACGATGATGTTCATCGAGCCCTCGGTGTGGGCGTTGGCGGCGTCGCAATAGACGCCGGGCATCAGCTCGATCGGGCCGGTGATCTCGAGATCGAGGAAACGCAACGCGCTCTTGGTGTGTAGCCGATCGATGAGATGCTTGATGTCGGGTGCCGGATATTGCGGGTGCATCAGGCCGGAGACGGAATATTCCAGCTCCTTGCGGTTGAGGACGACGGTCGTGTTCATCGGAAACAGATCGTCCTTGCCGGCATGGTCGATGTGGAGATGGGTATGGCAGACGAAGCGCACGTCGCCCATGCGCACGCCATGGCGGGCGAGCTGGTTCTCGATCATGTGCTCGTGGTATTGCAGGCCGCGCATCCCCAGCGTTTCCATGATCTGGTTGGAGCGGTAACCCGTATCCACCACGACCGGATATTTGCCGCCAAGGATCAAAAAGCCGAGTGTGAGGACGCGGCGGGTGCGGCCGCAGTCGCGACCGAGAACCAGAAAGCTCGATTCCAGCTCGATATCGCCATAGTCCAGGATCTTGATCTCCAGCGCCATTCGTTTCCCTCCCTGTTCTGTTCTTGTCTGTCAAAGCCGATAGACGCGCGTCGCCGTCGTCCTGAAGATTGCGTCCTGCTGCTCGGTCGTCAGCGGCGCGGCGGCTGCACGAAACGCGTCGACCAGCGCGCGATAGCTGGTCCACAATTTCTCGATCGGAAAATTGGAGCCGAACAGGCTGCGATCAGCGCCGAAGATCGCGACGGTGTCGATGAGCACGGCGGCGATATGCGCGGGATCGTTGCGATGGATGAAGGTGCCGAGCCCGGAGAGCTTCGAGACCACGTTCGGACATGCCGCGAGCCGCGCCATCCCGGCGCGCCAGGCGGCGCGGCCAGCCGGCGAAAGGTCCTCCAGCATGCCGGCATGCTGGAGGATGAAGGTCACCTTGGGACAGGCCTCCGCCAGCTGTGCCGCGTCCGGCATCTGCGGCGTGAACACCTGAAGATCAAAGCTCCAGCCGTAGTCGGCGAGGTGCGAAATATTGCGGCGGATCACGGGATCGACGCAGAGATCGGGCTTTGCCGCGAAGCGATAGAGCGGGTTCTCGTGCCAGTGCAGTTGCATGCGGACGCCGCGCACCAGGGAATAGCGCTTCAGCCGGTCGAGTTGCGGACGCACGTCGTCCACGGCGAAATTGGCGTAGGCGACGATGGCATGAGGCCAGCCGTGCGCGTCGGCCGTCTGCTGCACCCAGGCCGCCTCGTCCTCGAAGCGGTCATTGGCCCAGTTGGTCTGGACGTAGACCGAGCGGGTGACGCCGGTGTGCTTGAGGTCGTCGAGATATTCCTGGATCGGATAATCACGCCGGATCGGCTCGTAAGGGCCGAAGATGCGCGGCTGCATGGGGCCGGTCAGCCAGGGCAGGTCGGCCTGCCGCCAGATGTGGTGATGCCCGTCGACAATATCGGTCACGCAACTCTCCTTCGTCCCAGCGCCAGCACATGCGCGACGATCGACGCGCTCGATCCGCCGTCGACGAGGTCGTCGACATAGCGTTCGATCGCAACAAGCGCTTCCGTCTGCGGGCGAAAGCCCTGGCTCGTGGCGAGCGGCGTCAGCCAGCTCAGGCGCCAGGCGCGCCGCGACAGCTTGGCGACRGCGTCACGCAATGCGTCGGGCTCGCCGCGTTCCAGGCCATCCGAGACGACGACCACAGCCGCCCCGCGCGCATAACCGCCGAACCGGGGCACTGCGAGGAAGGCTTGCAAGGCGTCGCCGATCCGGGTGCCGCCGTCCCAGTCGCTGACGAGATGCGCGGCGGCGTTCAGGGCCTGCTCGCGGCGCTTCAGCCGCAGCGCGCGGGTGACGCGGGTCAGCCGCGTTCCGAAGGTGAAGACCTCGACATTGGGCGCAGCCTGCACCAGCGCATGCGCGAGCCTGATGTTCTCCTCGGTGCGGCTCTTCATGGAGCCGGAGACGTCGATCAGGAGCAGGAACTTGCGCGGGCGCTGGCGCCGCTTCAGGTGCCCGAGCCGCAAGATCTCGCCGTCGCTGCGGACGGAGTCGCGCAAGGTGCGGCGCAAATCCGCAAACGGCCCGCGGCGGGCGCGCATGCGCCGGTGGCCGCGACGCCGCGGCAGGCGCCTCGGGGCCTCGCGCGCGAGGCGGCGGAGCGCATCGGTCGTTGAGAGCTGGGCGAAGCGGCGGTCGACCAGCGCCTCGATGCGGGTCGCGGTCAGGCCGGATTCATTGGCGTCGTCGGATAATAGCGGTTCCTCGTCGCCGCGGCCTTCCTCCTGGAGGCGAACCGACTCGTCGTCCTCGCCGTCGGCGGCATGCTCAATGGATTCGCTGCCGCGGAAGTGCAGATCGAACAGGCGGTCGAAGGTCGCACGTCGCTCGGGGGGCGGGGCGAGGGTGGCGAGCGCCGCCTGCCTGATGTCGCCGAGGTCACGCGGGCCGAGCAGCTCGATCGCGGTGAGGAACGCGGTGGTCTGTTCCGGCGCTACGGCGAAGCCGTTCGCGCGGAGCAGCGAAACGAAGGAGACGAAGATGCGGGCGGCGCGCGGGAGCGGGTTCTCGATGCTCATGCGGTCGCCTCCGCCAGCAGCGCGTCGAGCCGGGGCGACATGAAGTGCAAATCTTCCTCGTCCTTCAGCGCCACGCCGATCGAGCGTTTGAAGGCGTCGGGCCAACGCGCGCCGCCCTTGTGCAGCAGCGTCGCCGCCTCGGCCCAGTCGACAGCCTCCGCGATCCCCGGCGCCTTGCTCAGCGGCTCGCGTCGCAGCTTTTCCACCGCGGCGACCACGGCGCGCGCGGTGGCCTCGGCGACGCTGGAGGCCCGCATCATCACGATGCGCGCCTCGCGCTCGGCGGTGGGATAGTCGATCCAGTGATAGACGCAGCGGCGGCGCAATGCCTCATGCAGGTCGCGCGTCCGGTTCGACGTCAGCACGACGACAGGGCGTTCCGCGGCGCGCACCGTGCCGCGCTCGGGGATGGATATCTGGAAGTCGGAGAGGAACTCGAGCAAGAATGCCTCGAACTCCTGGTCGGCGCGATCGATTTCGTCGATCAGCAGCACGGTGGAATCGGGCGCGCGCAGCGCCGCCAGCATCGGCCGCTCGATCAGGAAGCTCTCGCCGTAGATGTCGATGCTCTCGTCGCCGGCCTGGCGGATCGCCAGCATCTGGCGCGGATAGTTCCATTCGTAGAGCGCGGCGGAGGCGTCGATGCCCTCATAGCATTGCAGCCGAATCAGCCGGCGGCCGAGCACGGCGGCGATTGCCTTTGCGGCTTCCGTCTTGCCGACGCCTGGCGCGCCTTCGAGCAGCAGCGGCTTGCCGAGCGCAAGGCCGAGATAGGCGGCGGTCGCAAGACCTTCGTCGGCGAGGTAGTAGGCCGCGCGCAGCGCCTTCTCCAGCGCCTCCGGGCTGTCGATGCCGACGATGTTGCTGCGGACGGCCATGGACCAAACCTCAGCGCCGCGCCTGGGGCCGCGCGCCGCCCTGGGACTTGATCGCGCGCAGCACCTTCTCCGGCGTGATCGGCAGATCGTCGATGCGCACGCCGACGGCGTTGAAGATGGCGTTGGCAACGGCCGGCAGCACAGGATTGGCGCACATCTCGCCGGGGCCCTTGGCGCCGAACGGCCCATCGGGAGCAGGGCGCTCCAGCACGGCGATGTCGTGCGGACAGATGTCGCCGGGGCCGGGCATCAGATATTCGACGAAATCGCGGGGTCCGTGAACGGGGTCGGGATAGTACGGCTCCGGCGTCTCGTACAGCGCGTGGCTGACGCCCATCCAGGCGCCGCCGACCAGTTGCTGCTCGACCAGCCGGGGATTGAGCGCGCGGCCGAGCTCATAGGCGGAGTCCATTCGCACCATCGCGACCTCGCCGGTCTCGTCGTCGACCTCGACCTCGGCGACGAGGCAAGCATGCGCGTAGCAGGTCGCCGGCGACATCTCGCCGGTCTCGGGGTCGACGTCGGACAGCGGTACAAGGAAAATGCCGCGGCCGGAGATCGTCTTGCCCTGCTTGAACTGGGCGGCGATGGCGACGTCCTTGGTCGAGATCGAGCGGTGCGGCGCGCCCTTGACGTGGATGTTGCCGCGTCCGTCGGTCTCCAGGTCCGCGGCGTTGACCTCAAGTTCCTCGGCCGCGGCTTCCATCATCACGCCGCGCGCCTCGCGCGCTGCCGCCATCACGGCATTGCCGACGCGATGGGTGCCGCGCGAGGCAAACGAGCCCATGCAATGTGGACCGGTGTCGGAGTCCGCCGTGTCGACATAGACGTCCTCCACCGGCACGCCGAGCGTCTCCGCGCAGATCTGCCGCGTCACCGATTTCATGCCCTGGCCGAGGTCGATCGACGACAGCGCCACGGTGAACTTGCCGCTGGGATTGGAGTGCACCAGYGCCTGGCTGGGGTCCCCGCCGAGGTTCATGCCGATGGGATAGTTGATCGACGCGATGCCGCGTCCGCGATGCCTTGTCATCTAGCGCCTCCTGGTGCCGAAGACGGAGGAGAAACGGGTTGCGCCATGCGAAGGCGAAGCCGGCCGCGGCGAGGGCGGCGGCGGAGCGGGTGGAGGCGGCTCGCGCGGCGGTTCACGGGTGACGGTGGGGGGAAGCCGGTCGTAGCTGGTACGCTGCTGCGCTGGAGCCGCAGGCCGGGCCCGCGAATCCGTCGGCGTCGGTGGGATCACGGCGCGGCTGCCGCCGCCGTCCTTGCGCGAGGATGCCCGCTTGAACTCGTCGCGGATCGGCCATTTGGCTTTCTCGGCCGCGACCTGGACGCATTCGATCAGCGCGGTGTTCTTGGCTTCGCGTCGGTGCGCCTTCATGTCGCCATCGCGATAGGCGTTGAGGATGCGGAATTCCATCGGATCCATGCCGACGAGGTTTGCGAGCTTGTCCATCTGGCACTCGATCGCATAGTCCATCGCGGTGACGCCGAAGCCGCGCATTGCGGTCGCCGGCGTGCGGTTGGTGAAGACACAATAGACGTCGCCATAGACGTTCGGGATGGTGTAGGGCCCAGGCAGGTGCGCGGCGCATTTCACGGCGGCGTAGCTCGAAAGCCGCGTGTAGGCACCGCTATCGAAATAGGCGCGGATTTTTCGCGCGATGACACGGCCATCCCGCATCACTCCGTCCTTGATGTAGATGCGCTCGGCGCCACGTGGCGGTCCGTATTGCATCTCCTCCTCGCGTCCGAATACGTAGCGCACCGGCCGCCCGGTCAACATCGCGCCGAGGATGGCGAGCGGTTCGGTCAGCGTGTCCACCTTGCCGCCGAACCCGCCGCCGACCGTGCCGCCGATGAAGTGGAAGGTATTTGAGGGGATGTCCAGGATCTTGGCGCAGGTGTCGACCGAGAAGAACAACGCCTGCGTCGAGGTGTAGACCACATAGCGACCGTTGGTGTCGGGTGCGGCGATCGCACCGTTGGTCTCGGTCGGCGCGTGCTCGATCGGAGACATCTGGTAGCGCTGCTCCAGCACGTGATCGGCGGTCGCCAGCGCCGCGTCGGCATCGCCGAAGCGCAGCTTCTGGTGATCATAAGTCTCGTGATAGGTAAATGTGTTCTTGGGATAGGTTTCGTTGACGACGGGCGCGCCGGGCTTCAGCGCGTCCTCGACGTCGAACACGGCCGGCAGCGGCTCATAGTCGACCTTGACCTTTGCCACGGCCTCGAACGCTTCCCGCTCGCTGTCGGCGACGATGGCGACGATCGGCTCGCCCTTGTAGCGGACCTTGTCGACCGCCAGCGACGGCTCGTCATCCTTGCCGAAATTGATCAGGCTCAGAAGCGTATTGAGGTTGCGCGGCACATCAGTGCCGCGGATGATCCGGCGCACTCCGGCCGAGCGCTCGGCGTCGGTGGTGTCGATGCGGCGAATTCTGGCATGCGCCTGCGTCGAGCGAACGACCTTCAGATGCAGCATGCCCTGTAGCTTATGGTCGTTGAAATAGCTCGACGTGCCCGTGACATGGCCGAGCATGTCCTGGCGTTGCGTGCCCTTGCCAATTTCGTTCAAATTATCGTCGCGCTCGTCGGCAAAAATGTCCTTGCGCAGTTCCAGCATGGTCAGGTCCTTCAGGCGCTGGCCCGGCCGCCCGCGGCGGCAAGGATGGCATTGATGATCGGCTCGTAACCGGTGCAGCGGCAGATGTTGCCGGAGATCGCCTCGACGACCTCGTCACGGCTCGGGGAGGGATTGCGGTCGAGCAGCGCCWTCGCAGCCATCAGCATGCCCGGCGTGCAATAGCCGCACTGGGCGGCGAAATTGTCGGCGAAGGCGCGCTGGAGCGGATGCAGGTTCGGACCCTGCTTCATGCCGTCGAGCGTCTCGACGGAACGGCCGGCGATCGTCTCGGCGAGCGTCAGGCAGGAGAGATGGAGCTCGCCGTCGATCAGCACGCTGCATGTGCCGCAGCCGCCCTGGCCGCAGCCGAATTTGGGCGTCATGTCGCCGATCAGCTCGCGCAGCGCCACCAGCAGGTTGGTGCCGCCATCGACGAAGATCGCGACGTCGCGGCCGTTGTGACGAAACTGCAGTGGTATCTTCGACATGACGATCTATTCCTGGCCGGACAAAAGGCGACGCAGATGCACGCCGACGATCTCGCGGCGGTACCAGGCGCTCCCAAGCGCGTTGTCCGCTGGGGATGTTCCTTCGCCGGCGGCGGAAGCCGCGGCCGCGATCGTGGCGACATCCAGCGAACGTCCTTCCAGCGCGCGTTCGGCGGCGCGGGCGCGGATCTGCGTCGGCGCCATCGAGCCCAGTGCGATGCGCGCGCCGACGATGCGGCCGCCCGAAACCGGCAGATGCGCGGCGATCGTAATGACGGAGCCGCCCTTCGGCTTGATGCGCGCGATCTTGCGGTAGCGGAACGCCTCGCTGCTCGCCGGTCGGGTACACGACACCGACAGCACCAGTGTGCCGGCTTGCCGCTCGCGCGACTGCAGGAACTCCTCGATCGGAATGTCGCGCGCGCCAAAGCCGCCCTGCACGGCGACCGAGGCATCGAGCGCGAGCAGCGCGACCGTGAAGTCGCCGTACGGGATCGGCGCGAACAGATTGCCGCCGACCGTGCCCATGTTGCGTACGGCGGGGCCGCCGATCGAGCGGGCAGGGGCGTGCAGGAAGGCGAGATCGCGCTCGGCGAGGATCCGCGCGAAGGTGACACCGGCCCCGAGCGTCACGCGCGGGCCGGATGCGTCGATCCGGGTCAGCGCCTGGTCGCTGGCGCGGACGACCGTTGAGACCGAGACGTCGCCCTCGTTCAGCGCGCGCATCACCAGCGTGCCGCCGCCGAGATAGCGCGCGCTCCGGTCCGAGGACAGCGCTCCGGCCGCCTCGCTGGCGCTTGCAAAGGTCTTTACCGTCACGGCCATGCTATGCGGCCTCCTTCAGGTGCTGGCGGATCGCCTCGAATCCGGCCTGGTAGATGTCTTCGGCGACCATATGGGTAATGCGGGCCCGGTCCTCGGGTTTCGTGGTGAAACGCGATTCCCAGTGCCAGAAGGTGCGGTCGCCGTCGGTGACCGGCAGCAGGCGGACATGGGCGACGTAGTTGAACATCGGGATCGGTGTATCGAGCAGGCAATAGCTGAAGGTCTGTTCGAGATCGGACAGCGCCAGCAACTGCTCGCGCAGCTCCGAGCCGTCCTTGAGCTTGAAGCGCCTGACGCAGCCGATCTTGTCGGAAGGCTGCGCCCGTTCGATCGAGGAGGTCGCGACCGCCGGGTGCCAGCGGTCATGCCCGTTGAAATCGCGCAGCACCGACCACGCCGCGTCGGTCGGCGCGTCCAGGATGGTGCTCTTGACGATATGCGGCACGGATCAGCCTCCGAACACGCGCTTGAGGGCGTCGAAGCCGCCCTGGAACACGCCGCCGCCGATGTTGCTGACGAGCTCCGTCTCCCGTTCGGGCGCGCAATCGAATTCAGCGGTCCATTCCATGAAGGTCTGGTCGCCGTCGGTGACCGGTGTGAGCCGCAGGGTCGCGACGTAATTCTCGACGCCCATCGGGGATTCCAGGATCGAATAGGTGCAGAACATGTCGTAGTCGGAAAGGCCCAGGAGCTTCTCGCGGATGCGGTCGCCGTTGCGCAGGCGGAAATCCCTGACGCAACCGATCTTGTCTGAAGGCTCGCCCCCCTCGATGCGGCTCTCGGCGATCGCCGGGTGCCAGTTCGGCAGGCCGTTGAAGTCGCGGACCCGCGCCCAGACGCGGTCGTTGCGCGCGTTGACGACGGTGGAGACGTAGACGCGGGGCATGGTGCGACCTCAGCTCTTCTTCCGCGGGCCGCGCTCGGCCGGCGGTTCGCCGCCTTCGGCGGGGGGCGCAGGTGAGGCAGCCGGCTTGTCGCCGCCACCGCCGCCCTTGCGCGCGGATTCCTTGATGCCCTGCATGTCGCGGGCCTCGCGGATCAGGCCCGGCATCTTCGCGAGGCTGCCGCCTTCGACGCCGATATCCGCCAGCAGCGAGTCGATCAGCGGTGCCTGCACGCGGTAGCGCAGCGCAGAATCGATCACCTCGTCGGTGGCGCTGCGGCCGCCATTGCCGCCATGGCCGTTGCCGTTGAGGCCGTCGACCTGGAGGATGCGGATGCCTTCGATCTTCTCCATCGGCTTGACGCTCTCGCGCACGATGCCCTCGATGCGATCGAGCAGCTTCCGGCGGAACAGCGAGTAGCGCGCCTGGTCGGTGAGCACGTTCTCGGCTTCGTTCAGCATGCGCTGTGCCTCGGCTTCGACGGCGGCGCGGACGCGCTCGGCTTCGGCGGCGATGCGGGTCTCCTCGGCCTGTTTCTCGGCGAGCATCACCTCGACGGTCCGGCGACGCTTGGCGATCTCGCTCTCGCGCGCGGTGATGACGCGTTCGGTCGCCTCCGTGGCCCGCATCCGCGCTTCCTCGGCCAGCGCCTTGGCGGCAGACTCCTCCAGCGATTTCTGATGAATGGCGATCGCCTTCTCCATCAAGACCGTCTCGACCTCCTTCTCGCGGTTGACCTCGAGCTTGCGCAGTTCGCGCTCGCGGCCGACACGGGCCTCGTCGAGGCCGCGATCTGACGCAATGCGGGCGCGCTCGACCTCCTCGCGGGAGGCGATCTCGGCCTCCTGGAGCGACTGGACGCGGGCGACCTCGAGCTGCTCGATCGCGCGGCGGCGCTCGATCCGGGCGGCTTCCAGCGCCTGCTCACGGGAGACGTCCGTGGTTTCGACCTCCTTGCGGGCGACGATCTCGGCTTGCCGGACCTGGCGGTCGGCATCGATGCGCTCCGAGCGCTTGGCCGAGAGTGCAATGACGCGCTCCTCGTCGGCGATCTCGATCACCCGCTTCTGCTCGATGTTGAGGACTTCCCGCTTCTTGGACGAGGCGATCCGTTCGGTCTCGAGCGCGAGATCGACAGTGATCCGCTGGCGCTCGATCGCATCGCGCCGCTTCAGCTCGGCCGCCTCGAGCACGCCGGTCCGCTCGATCTCGAGCGAACGCGTCTCGCGCTCGGCCCGGATGCGGTCGGCCGCGATGGCCTTCTCCTGCGCAATCCTGGCAGCCTCGATCGCCTCGCGGGAGGCGATGTCGGCTTCCTCGACGGCGCGGGTGCGGGCGATCTCGAGCGAGCGGACGCGCTCCTCCTGGGCGATGCGCGAAGCCTCGGTGGTCTCGCGCGCGGCGATGCCGGCGACTTCCAGCATCTGGTTGCGCTCGATCTCCAATTGCCGCGTGTTCTGCTCGGCGGCGATGCGGTCGGCGGCCAGTGTCCGCTCGCGTGCGATGCGGGCGGCTTCGACGGCGCGCTGCGCCTCTATCTCCGCCTCCTGGATGGTGCGGACCTGCTGAATCTCCAGCGYACGGGTGCGCTCGTCGGAGGAGATGCGCTCGACATTGATGATCATGGTCTGGGCGATACGGGCCTTTTCGGTGGCCTCACGGGCCGCGATCTCTGCCTCGTCCACGGCGCGGGTGCGCTCGATCTCGCGGCGCTGCGTCTCCTCCTCGTTGGCGATGCGGGCGTCGGTGACGACCCGGTCCTGCTGGATCCGGGCCTTCTCGATCGCCTCGCGGGCCGCGATCTCGGCCTCCTCGACGGTGCGCATCCGCTCGATCTCGCGCTGGCGCACCTCGCGCTCGGACGCGATTCGGGTCGTGTCGATGGAGCGCTGATTGGCGATCCGGGTTTTCTCGATCTCCTCGCGCGCCTGAAGCTCCTTCTCTTCGATGGTGCGGGTGCGCTCGATCTCCTTCTGGCGGGTCTCGCGCTCGGAGGCGATGCGGGCTTCCGCGATGGCCTGGTCGTTGGCGATCCGCGCACGTTCGATGGTTTCGCGGGCGGAAATCTGCGCCTGCTCGGCCTCGGTCTCGCGCAGCGCGCGTTCGCGGGCGACTTCCGTCCGTTGCAGTGCGCGGCGCATCTCGATATCGCGCTCCTGCTCCAGGCGCGCGGTCTCGCTCTCGCGCTCGATGTCGAGCGCCTGCCGCTCGGCTTCCAGATTGCGGGTGCGGATCCTGATCATCGAATCCTGCTCGATGTCGTTGCGCAGCTTCCGCTTGGCCTCGATGTCCTCCATCAGGCGCGTCAGACCTTCGGCGTCGAAGCGGTTCGACGGGTTGAAGAATTCGAGATCGGTCTGGTCGAGGTCGGTGATGGCGACCGACTCGAGCTCAAGCCCGTTCTGGGCGAGCGCTTCGGCCGCGTTGGTCTTGACGCGGGCGACATAGTCGCCGCGACGCTCATGCATTTCCTCCAGGGTCATTTCCGAGGCGACCGAGCGGATCGCGGAAATGAACTTGCCGGCCAGCAGCGCGTGAAGCTGCTCCGGCTCCATGGTGCGGCGGCCCAGCGTTGCGGCCGCGATCGACACGGCTTCGCGGGTCGCCTGGACGCGGACATAGAAGTCGGCCTCGATGTCGACGCGCATGCGGTCGCGGGTGATGACGGCATCCTGTTTGGAACGCACGATACCCATCGGCAGCACGTTCATGTTGACCGGCGTGTAGTCGTGGATGAAGGGCAGCACGAAGGCGCCGCCGTTGATCACCACACGCTCGCCGAGGAAGCCGGTCCGGACGAACGACACCTCCTTGGAGGAGCGGTGGTAGAGCCAATTCACGATGTAGACGCCAACCACGATCACGACGATCGCGACGATCAGCCAGAGGATTAACTCGCCGACCAGGATCCCTGACATGTTTCCCTCCCTCAATCGTCTCGGCGTTACCGCGCGCCGATCGCCTTGAACTTGCGTACCTGATCCGTCAGCGCCCGCTCCACCGGCAGCCGCTCCATCGAGGAGGCGCCGTAGAAGCCGTGGCAATGGCGGGTGTTCTTCATGATGAAATCGGCATCCGCGGGGTCCGCGATCGGACCGCCATGGGCGAGCACCAGGATGTCCGGATTGACGCTGAGTGCGGCAGAAGCCCAGGTGTCGATCCGCGCCGGGCAGTCCGTCAGCTTCGGCGCGGTCTGCGCGCCGATCGTGCCGCCGGTGGTGAGCCCGAGGTGGCAGACGATGATGTCGGCGCCCGCGATCGCCATCGCGGCGGCTTCCTTCTCGCTGAAGACGTAGGGCGTGGTCAGCAGATCCTTCTCGCGCGCCTTGGCTATCATGTCGATCTCCAGCGCATACGACATGCCGGTCTCTTCGAGATTGGCGCGGAAGACGCCGTCGATCAGCCCGACGGTCGGAAAGTTCTGCACGCCGGCAAAGCCGAGCGTCTTCAACTGGTCGAGAAAAACGTCCATGTCGCGGAACGGGTCGGTGCCGTTGACGCCAGCGAGAACCGGCGTCTTGCTGACGACCGGCAGCACCTCGGCTGCCATTTCCACGACGATCGCGTTGGCATCGCCATAGGGCATCAGCCCGGCGAGCGAGCCGCGCCCGGCCATGCGGTAGCGGCCGGAATTGTAGATCACGATGAGGTCGACGCCGCCGGCCTCCTCGCACTTCGCCGACAGCCCGGTGCCGGCGCCGCCGCCGACGATCGGCTCGCCACGGGCGACCATGTCGCGAAACTTCTTCAGCAGCGCTGTGCGTTCAAACCTTGGCATGGGTCACCTCGCCACTCTCCGCCGTCCACCGGTGCGCCCGAGCAGAGGACGGAACGCGCCGACGATGGCGGCGGTGAACTCGGGATCGTTGATGTTGCGCCTGACGCGCGTGATTTGCCGGTTGCTGGTCTGGCGTACGGTCTGCTCCAGTGCACGGAACAGCGCGCCGTCCGCATCGGGATCCCAGAACGGCTGCCCGGGCGCATCGAGCGCGGAGACGCCGCCTTCGGGCAGGAGGAAGCGCACCGGCCCATCCATCTGGTTCAGCTTCTCGCCGATCCAGCGGCCCATGCGCTCATTTTCTTCCGGCGTCGTCCGCATCAGGGTGACCTGCGGATTGTGGACGTGGAATTTACGGCGCCGATAACGCTCGGGGATGGTGTCGGGAGCGCCGAAATTGACCATGTCGAGCGCGCCGACGGAACCGACATAGGGCACGCGGTTGCGGATGATGGCGCCGAGGCGGTCGTCGGTTGCCGGGAACACGCCACCCATCAGCAGGTCGCAGACCTCGGTCGTGGTAAGATCGATCACGCCGGCGAGCTGGCCCGACTCGACGAGCTTCTCCATCGAGCGGCCGCCGACGCCGGTGGCGTGGAAGACGAGGCATTCGAAGTCGTCGCGCAGGTCGGCCGCGATTTTCTGCACCGCCGGCGTGGTGACGCCGAACATGGTGATGCCGATGGCGGGAAGACGTAGGCCCGTGTCGCGCTGCCTGGAGGCCTGTTCGTCAAGCCGGGCCTTGACCATCCCGACCATCGCGTTGGCGCCATTGGCAAGCACCGTGCGCGAGATCGAGTTGAGACCCTGCACGTCGGTCACCGAATACATCATGGTGATGTCGGCGGGGCCGACGTAAGGACCGACATCGCCGGAGGCGACCGAGGAGATGATCAGCTTCGGTACACCGATGGGCAACGCCCGCATCCCGGGTGCGACCAGTGAGGCGCCGCCCGAACCGCCGGCCGAGATGATGCCGGCCACGTTGCCCTGGCGTCTCAGCCATCTCTCGAACGCATCAGCCATCGCGGTCACCGAGGCGCCGCGGTCGGCGCCGAACACATTCGCGCCGCCGCGGCCATGGTTCAGCGCGATCTCCTGTGCGGTGACGTCACAACTCGTCGCCTTGCCGCTGGTCGAGACGTCGACCAGGCGCGTGCGCAGGCCGCTACCCGCGACGATGTCGCGGATGAAGCGCAGCTCCGTGCCCTTGGTGTCAAGCGTGCCGACGACCAGCACGACTTGCGGCCCGGAGGCCCGGGATGCCGGCGACTCGCGCCGCTGGCGGGTCGCTTCCTCCAGTCGCGTGACACCGGTCGACTGYGTGCGAGCGGCAGCTTCGATACGGGCGATCGGCACCGGCTGCGACCAACGTGTCGGCTGCACGGGATTGGAGACGTAGACGCGGATCGGGCCCTTGCGTGCCGGCTGGGGAGGGCCGTCTGCTTCGGCCTTCGCTGGTCCTGCCTCGATTTCCGCCTCGTCTACGCCATGCGTTCCGACCCCGAGCAGCCGCTGTTGCAACTCGCGGTCGGTGGCAAGCCGGGCGGAGTCGATGATGCGATTGACGCGGCCGTTGACCATGATGGCGACATTGCGGGACACCGCCGTCGCCACGCCGATGTTCTGCTCGATAACCAGAACGGAGATGTCGCCTTCATCGCCGAGGCGCGCCAGCATCTCCTCGACCTGGGAGACGATGACCGGCGCAAGGCCTTCGGTGGGCTCGTCCATGATCAGGAGATGCGGGTTGGTCAGCAGCGCGCGGGAGATCGCGAGCATCTGCTGCTCGCCGCCGGAGAGCTGGCTGCCGCCGTTGGACTTGCGCTCGGCAAGACGCGGGAAGGTGTCGTAGACGCGCTCGACCGTCCAGGGACCGCGCCGCAT